>JAYVMJ010000341.1:0-4992 GCA_043759025.1 Verrucomicrobiota bacterium
TGCTGGTCGATGCCATGCGAACTGACTTCCATCGCCGCCTGACGGCAACCGGCGTCGCGCATCTGGGCGAGCATGCCAAAAAGCTCGAGTGACTCGGGCGTCGTCCGGTACGAGGGCACGACGCGGGCGCCGAGATCGTAATTCACCGTGCCGATCAAGCCGACGCGTTGCGTGGGCGTTGAGAGCAGGTGTTTGATCAGGTTGGCGACGGTGGTCTTGCCGTTCGTCCCGGTGACGCCGACGAGATCGAGCGACTTGTCCGGAAAATTAAAATAACGCTGGGAAACCTGTGACAGGCAGCGCCGCGCATCCGCCACCTGGATGTAAGTGACGCGAGCCGCCGTCCCCGAGGGAATTTTCTCCGCGACAATCGCGACCGCCCCACGGTTGATGGCCTCATCAATAAAGGAAATACCGTCGGAGCGCCGGCCCGGCAGCGCAAAGAAAAGATTGCCGGCCATCACGCGGCGGCTGTCCATCGCGAGGCCGGAAATCGGACGGTCGAGGTCGCCCTTGCTGGCGACGATTTCGTCATCGTGGAAATAGTCTGAAAGCTTCGGGGCCATTTTAAAAATACGCTGGGTCACGCGCGAAGCAGCGCGTTTGCGGTGAAGCGGCTGGGAACGGAAGGCGGCGATGAGGGGATGATTTTGAGTGAGATAACCAATCACAATACACCTCCCTGCATCGCGAGCAAATCGTGGGGCACGGACACCGGCTCAACCGGTTTGATTTCGTAATACTGGATCAGTTGCTCGGCGATGTGACGGAAGGAAGGTGCGGATACATTGCGACCGGACGCCATTTCGCCCTTGGGCAGCTGGGCGTCGTCGACGATAACCGAGAGCACCACCTGCGGCCGGCTCGCGGGGAAAAATCCGACGAAGGACGCCACGTAGCGGCTGTTCGAGTATTTGCCGTCAATGATTTTTTGAGCCGTGCCGGTTTTACCCGCGAGGTCGAATCCCGCGATGTCAAAGCCGTGAGCCGTCCCATTCGGCCCCACCACGCCATGCAGCAATTGCGCGAGCAAAGCCGCCGTGCTGGGCTTCAATACCTTGCCGCGGGTTTCGGTCGGAAAGGTGCGGATCACGTTGCCATTACAGTCGCGAATCTCCTTGAAAAGGTGCGGACGAAGCAGCGTGCCGCTATTGGCCACCGCGCTCATCGCCATGTGAATCTGGAGCGGCGTCGCCGCCACCGCGTGTCCCATCGGCATGCGCGTAATGGTCAGCGTATCCCAGTTCTTCGGCGGCTCGAGAATCCCGCGCGCCTCCACCCCCAGCGAAAGTTCCGTGCGTTCGCCAAAACCGTAGCGCTTCACATATTCGTAGAATTTGTCCTCGCCCATCGCCATCGCGAGCTGGGCCGCGCCGCGATTGCTGGAATGGCTCACGATTTCCGCGACCGTCAGGCGCCCGAGCGCTTCCGCCTCCTTGGGTAATTTCAAGTCCCGTCCCTTGTAATTGATCGTGGTGATGCCGCAATCAAAGGTCGTTTCCGGAGTCACGATGCCCTGGTCGAGGGCCGCACCGGCCGCGACAATTTTAAAGGTCGAGCCGGGCTCGATGAGAAACTCCGTGGCGGCATTCTTGAGCGAATCGGGCGTGGCCTTGTTGAAATTATTCAGGTCGAAACTCGGGTAGTTGGCCATCCCGAGAATCGCGCCGGTCTGCGGATCGCTCGCAATGATGGTGGCGAAATGCGGGTTGAATTTGGAGGCGATAATCTTGAGCTCGTCCTCGAGGACATGCTGCACGACGGAATCGATGGTGAGCACAACGTTGTCGCCATCTTTTTTCGCCACTTCCCGGGAGCGGAACTGCGCGAGCTCACGGCGCGCACCGTCCTTTTCGGATTCGATCCAGCCATCCTGTCCCTTCAAATAGAGATTGAGGCGACGCTCAACGCCGGTGACGGGCGTTCCCTCCTTGTTGAGGTAGCCGATCACGTGGGCCGCCAGCCCGCCGCTCGGATAAACGCGGCGGTAGACCCGATCGAACGTGAGGCCCTGCACCTTCGTTACCTTGCCATCGAATTTCAACTGCTGGATTTGAGTAAAGACCGATTCAGAGATCCCTTCACGCAATTTTTCCCAACGGTCCTTAACCTGACCGGCGCGCGTGCCGTCGCGCGTATCCTTGTCCATCGCCACCGATCGCATCCGGGGTTCGAAAAGGCTTTCCATCTCCGCCACTGGCACGCCAAGGAGTTCGGCGCACTGCGCGCGTAAATTCTGCTGCTCAATCCGGCGCCGTTCGCGCCGCGCTTCGGTTTTTTCCTCGGCCAGATAATCAACCAACATCCACGGATCGACCGCGACGGTCAGCTCCGACCGGCTGGTCGCCAGCAGATTTCCGTTCGTGTCGAGGATCGTGCCGCGACGCGCGTGTTCGACTACAATCTGGCGCCGCGCCTTCTCGACAAACTGAAGCAGCGAGTCCCGGTCCACGATCTGAAGAAACACCAACCGCACGCCTACGCCCATGAAACAAGCGATTACGCCCAGGGCGAGCAGTGTCAGACGATTGGAGGCGAAACCCTTCGACATGGCTTAACGGAGGGAGGCCGTGATGATTTTAAAGGAATAGGGATTGGCCGCAGTCGCGCTGGTCAAACCAACACGAACACCCTGGAAATTATCCCGGTTGTTTTTGGTCGCGAGACGATCCACCGGCGATTCATCGACCCGCACGATCTGGGCTTCCCGCGGCAACGTCAGGCCCAACCGCATCACTTGGTTTTGCTGCAACAGCGCACTGACGTTGAGGGCGGAAGCGACATTGGCGTTCACCTCATCCAGCCGGCGCTCGACGTCGGCGATCTTGTTTTCAATGGCATGGCTGCGATTGGCCGTGCCGGAAATTTCCTGCCGCACCCACACGGCACCGAGGCCGAGCGAACCGGAGAAAACGAGGAGCAACAACGTCAGTGCCATCAACTGGCTGACAAAAGCGCGGGCGGGCGGTGGTCTCATGGGGCGTCAGAGTTTGCGCAACACCCGCAACTTGGCGGAGCGACTGCGCGGATTGGCGGCGATTTCAATTGCGGAAGGGATGACGGGTTTGCGCGTGAGCGCGTCGGCGGATTTCACCCGGAGCTGCTGCGGCGTCGCGTCGTTGGCGTCGATGGGCAGACCGCAGACTTTGCGGAAGAATTGTTTTACCGGACGGTCTTCAAGGGAATGAAAGCTGATGACCGCGAGCACTCCGCCGGAGCCGAGTTTTTCAAACGCGGCCGGCAACGCGCGCTCGATGGCGCCGATCTCGTCGTTTACCGCGATGCGAATTCCCTGAAACGAACGCGTGGCGGGATGAATGCGCGTTTCGCGTTTTAGCGCGGCGGGAATAACGGAATCGATCAGCTCGGCGAGCGACGACGTGCGCGTGAGCTGGCCGGTGCCGCGAGCTCCCTCGATCGCCTCAACCACGCGACGCCAACTCTTCTCCTCGCCCAAATCGCGGATCGCCCGGACGAGGGAATCGTGGCTGGCAACTTCCAGCCATTTTCCGGCCGCCTGCCCTTCCCGCGGATCCATGCGCATGTCGGCGTCTGCATCCTGTCGAAACGCAAACCCGCGCGCGGCTTCATCGAGTTGAAACGACGAAACGCCGAGATCAAAAAGGATGCCGTCGAAGTCGCCGTCCGCGAGCGTGGCGAGATTGTCGAAATTGAGATCCACGAAACGAAAGGTCTCCGGAAACTCCCCGCGCAATGCGGCCGTGCGTTCCTGCGCCGCGGGATCGCGATCGAGCGCGGTCACATGCGCGCCGGTTTGCAGGATGGCGCGGGTATGGCCGCCGCCGCCAAACGTGCAGTCGACAAACCGCTGCCCCGCGTGCGGGGCGAGAAACTCAAGCACCTCGTGCAACATGACGGGTTTGTGTCCCGGGATCATGAGTGGCAATTGGAGTTCAAGCGCGCGCGCGGACATGTTGTTTTTTCCACGGTGCAATGAGTGACATCGATTCACGGAGCAGGGAACGCCGGTTCGCGCAGAACACCGGCGACAGCTTCGGGAGGGGTTGGGAACGGATGAGCGTGAGAGTTTTCATGATTATTAAAGTCCAACGCGGCGCATCATGTCGCCGTAGTGAGCGCCTTCGGTCGCGCGTTTCATCTCCGCCCAACGATCCGGGCTGAGGATGTTAAAAGCGTCACCCATGGCATTGAGCACCGCGTCCTTCGTGATGCCTGCATGGCGCAGAAGATCGGCGGTGATTCCGAACCGGCCCTGCTTGTCGAAAGTGAACGACATCGCTTCCGAAAAAATCCGGGCCTTCACCGCCTGGGCTTCGCTGTCGGAAATTTTCGATTCCGAAATATCGGTCAGCAACTTGGCGACGCGCGCCGGCGGCAGCACCGCGATGTAACCATCGGGATGCGGAATGGCCAAAAACATTTCCGAATCCGTATGCGACCAGCGCCAAGCCGAAGGAACCGTGAGACGGTTCTTGTCGTCGAGCGTGTGCTCGAAACGACCGGAATAAACGATTGTGCCTGATTGCGCCATTGAAGGGGGTTGTCCGGGAGCCCCTCCTCCAGAACGCCCCATTTCTCCCCATTTTGCTCCCTCCAGTCAAGAAAACACCGGACAATTACGCGTAAAATTATTCACAAATTACTCTCAAGTTTGCCGTCCGGCGTCCGAGCCGCAGGCAAGGGCCGGCCCAAAACCCGATCCAAGGAAACCCGAAACCCGTTAAGACGTTCGATTCCGCGTGGGTCTAATACTGAGCCGGCTCCGGTTTGGATGAGAAAAAGACCACGGCGAGAAGTTTAGCAACTGCCCGGGGCTTTGGGTTTTGACGGTGCTGTAAAGAGCCACAGACATCCTGATCCCAGCCTGCGGAGAGACTCGGAACGAGGACACGAGCTGAGCCTGTCACGGCACAAACCAAGTAAAGATCCTCGGGGCAAGCCCCGAGGCATTGAAACCAAGCCAACCATGCCGCTGATCAGTTATGCTCTCCTCCGTGGCACGGGCGTCCC
>JAYVMJ010000342.1:0-5199 GCA_043759025.1 Verrucomicrobiota bacterium
CCGTGTTGATATTGATCGTCCAGTTGGAGCTCCACGGTGGACGCATGGAATCGTTCCAAATTCCCTGCAAATTCGCCGGCTGCCCGCCCGGTCGCGAACTGGCGATGAGCAGATAACGGCCGTAGTTAAACAGCAGCGTGCAGAGTTCCTGATCGGCTTCGCCTTTGGCGAAATGGAGCAGCCGTTCGTCGGTGGTCCGTTCGGCGGATACCGGCGTGGGACCAAGATCAAGTTTCACGCGGTCGAAGAGCGTGTGATAGTCCTGCTCGTGGCGTGCGAGTAAATCGGCATAGCTGCGAGCGACGGCGGCGTTGAGCAGCTCGAGGGCTTTGGCCGTTGGATCGCTGCCCTCGTGACCGGGCGACTTGTCGTAACCATTGAAACTTGTACCGGCAGAGAGGATGAGTGTGACCGCGTTGGCTTTCTCCACGTGAATTGTGGAACCTCCCGCCGTCACCGCGCCGCCCTCGGCCAGCACGCGCACGTGGAGATCGAACGTCATGCCTTCGGGCTTGGCTGAGTCATCATAGACGATGGGATTCTCCGAATGAAGATAACTGGGATCCACCTGCGTGGGCGCGCGGCCGCGCAGGATTAATGTGTCCTTGCCCTGCGCTTGAACCGAATAACGGAGCAAGCTGTCCGCCGACGCCGTGAAAGTAATGTTTCCGGGTTGATCGCAGGTGAGTCGAATCACGATTACCTGATCGGGGAAACTGCTGAAAATTTCCCGGGTGAAATGAGCGCCGCCCACTTCATAGCGGACCGTCGCGAGCGCGTTTTCGAGATCGAGACTGCGCTCATAGCCGGTCGCCTTGGCGGCGCCGGAAAACTCCAAGTGCAGGTCGCCCAAGGGCTGGTACGACTGGTTGTAGGGCCCTTGCATTTTTTTGCAGAGCTCACCGGCTTTAAGGTAGTCACCGGCAAATATTGCGGCGCGCACTTGGGGCAGGATTTCGCGCGCGCCTGGATTGTTCCACTCGCGCGGGGCGCCCGACCACAAGGTGGCCTCGTTGAGTTGGAGATGCTCGGAATGCACTCCGCCAAACACCATGGCCCCGAGCCGGCCATTGCCGACCGGTAACGCTTCCGTCCAATGTTCCGCCGGCTCGTGATAAAACAGCCGAGTCAAATCGGAGGCGCGCAAAGGTGAGCTGAAGCCAATGACTGCAAATAACAGGGAGGATTTTAAAGTGAGCGTCATGAAAGGAGGAATTTTAGTGGAGGTTGTCACGGGAGGCGCGAGATTTCCCTGGGGGCATTTGGGCCGCGATTATTGAAAGACCCGCTGAGCAAAAAGATACAGATTGTTTCTCCATTCGGGTGTGTCGTGGGCGTGATCGTCGACATTCCAAATGTGCGGCACGTGGTTTTCCTTTAAGCAGGCCTGCACGCCTTGGGCCACATTGATCAAGCCGTCGTGGCTTCCGCAGGAAAGCCAAAGGAGTTTCAAGTGGCTCGCGGCGACGGGATCGACGAGAAGTTGCGCGGGCGGCTTCGTGTTCGGCGCGGGCGAGAAGGCGCCGATCCACGCAAAACGATCCAGGTGAGCGAGGCCGAAATTCAGCGATTGCCCGCCACCCATCGAAAGGCCGGCAAGCGCGCGATGGTTCCGGTCCGCCTGCACGGAATAGCGTGCTTCGATGGCGGGGATGACGTCGTTGAGCAGGTCGCCCTCGAAGTTTTCGAAGGCCTTGATGTTTTCCGCGCTGAAAATATTGCCCTCGCTTCGATCGTTGGCTTTGGCGCGGCCGTTGGGCATCACGACGATCATCGGCACGATTTTTTTGTCAGCGAGCAGGTTATCGAAAATGACGTCCGGGATGACGAACCGCGCCCATTCGGTTTCGTCGCCGCCAATGCCGTGAAGCAGATACAGGACGGGATACTTGCGATCCGCGGAATAACCCGGCGGGGTGTAGACTGTCATTTTTCTGCGCGTGCCGACGGTCTTTGAATCGTATTCGATCAACTCCATTTTCCCCTGGGGAATGTTTTTCCGCTTTTGATCGAAGCCTGCCGGTGCGTCGGGGAAAGCGCGTTTATCGTCCGGTCCGGGCTGAATCACGCGGTCACGTCCGTCCGGACCGCGTACGTGGATTCCGCCTACGTCGGGATTGGGTGTACCCTCATGAAGTCCTGGCGACGCGGAACTGGTGGCCAGAACCGCCGAGGGAAGGATTATGGCGATCGAAATCGCCAGCGATGATCGGGGAGATTTCATGGGACCAAGAAAGATGGGTGCGACAGATTAAAAGATCAACGGAACAGGAGCGGGGCGAATTCATGCAGATCGCGGCGCCAGGTGAGCCACTCGTGGGCGGTGCCGGGGGACTCGTAATAGGCGTGCTTGATGCCGGCCTGCGTGAGCGCGTGGTGGTAATTTTCAACGCTTTCGTGCATGCGGGGTGGCTCGGCGGTTCCGATTCCCAGCCACAAAAGATGAACATTTTTATTAAAGGCATCCGCATCCGCCATCACTCCGCCGTGCGCGGTCTTGGGGTCAAATGTCGTCCCACCAAAGCCGCCTCCGGCGCCGCTGAATCCGCCGAAATACGAAAAGAGCTCGAGGTGGTTGAGACCGATGAGAAAGGTTTGCATGCCTCCCAGCGACAATCCGGCCATCGCCCGATGATCACGGTCAGGGAGGGTACGGTAGGTCGAATCGATCAGCGGAATGAGATCCTTCACGAAAACCTCATCCAGCGCGCTGAACATCCGGCTGAAGTCGGGCGGCATCGCGGCTCGCGGAGCGGGAGTTGGCGCGGTGGCGCTCGTGTTTTTGCCCCCGGCTTTCGGGGCCGGCGCCTTGTCGAGTAATCCGGGTGGTGGACCGAGCGGCACCTCGGGCTCGCCGGGACGGCGCGCATAGCCTTGCTCCATGACGATGAGCATCGGCTTGGCTTTTCCCGCAGCGATCAAGTTGTCCATGATTTGGCTGACGTGGCCTTGAACCACCCAACCGCGTTCGTCCTCGCCGCCGCCGTGCTGCAAATAGAGCACCGGGTAACGCGCCTCGGGCGCTGCGTCGTAGCCGGGTGGCGTGTAGACAAAAATTCGCCGCCATGCGTCGGTGGTCTTGGAATGATACCAGCGTTCCCGCACTTCACCGTGCGGAACGTCCTTGGGGTTATCGTAATCAACTCCCACCTCCGGAATTTCGATGCCACTCGATTGCTTGCCGACGCCGTAAAACGTTTCGCTGGCGGGGTCGTTGACCCAGACACCGTCAACCACCAACCAGTAATAATGAAAACCGGCAACCTGTGGGGCGGTGGTCGCCGTCCAAATTCCATCGGCGTCGCGCACCGCCGGATAGGTGTTGTCGACATGGAACGCGACCTTTTGGGCCTCGGGTGCCTTAACGCGGAAAACCACGCGGTGATCGGACAGAATGCGCGGGTACTCCGCGCCGCGCACATTCGTGCTCGCGGGGGTGCCAGGCATGGCGGATGGGTCGTCGCCCCGGCAAAAGACGGCGGAAACGAGGCCGAGGAGGATTAGGGTCTTGCGAATTGTGTGCATGAGGATTGTGGCTCGATGAGAACTGAAATGTTAATTGATTTTGGACTTGTGGTCGAGATTCGCTGCGACTTCTGCATCGCTGACCGTCGACTGCACGCCGGTTTCCGGGACGGGTATTTTCGTTACCCAGAGCAGCGTGTTGAGCATGAGTTTTCTTTGGTTGTCGTTTTTCCAGCCGGTCTGGTAATGACCGCCCGTGAAACCGAAGCTGCGGCCACCGTCGGGACGTTCGCGGACCCACATCATGATCTGGGCATCGCCGCGGGCGACCGCGGCGCGAACCGCGGGATTACCCGAGTGATCGCCATCGGGTCGGCTCATCGTGCTCGCCGGCGGTATCGCGGTGAGAATCGGCGTGATGCCGTCCATGTTGGGACGAAAGCGAAGATGAAAATACCATTCGTCCTGCGTCGTGAATGGTTTCACGCCGCGCGTGACTTCATGCACGGGAAGTTGCTTGAACTCCGCCTGCCAAGCGGGATTGACGGACCAGTCCGTTTCAAACGCGCCGCCCATCCAATCGAGAAATTCAGCTTCGCCCTTTTCCTTCGTCGGTTCGGTCGCGTAGTGGATGCAACCAAAGCCCACGCCGCGATTGATCAGGCGTTGGAGCACCGCCAGGTGATCGCGGACGAGGGCGGGGTGGTTGCCGCCACCGTCGCTGTAGATGACAATCGCATCAGCATCATCGAGCGCGGCGTTGTCGTCGACGGTCTGGCCGTCGCGTTGGATGGTTGGCCAGCCGTTGTCATAGACGACCGTCTTGAAACCGGAAATGCCGGCGAGGCATTTTTGAAAGAGCAGGCAACCAGCGCGATGTTCGTGTTCGCCGGGACCGTGGCTCGCACGTCCGGCAATCAGGACCAGTTTTCGGTCGGCCGCGCCCGCCGCGATGACCAGTGAAAGAAATAAAATGGCGGATAATAGTTTCATGTTCGATAACGCATTTTACGGGTTGGGGAAAATTCTCACGAGCACCACGCCGTGCGATGCGACGGTGGCTTCGAATTTGTCAGACATCAACCCGATGTCCGTCTGGCGCCAAAGGTCGCGCACTCGTTGTGGCCCCACCAAGCCGACCATGGCCCAGTTTAACCCCACCACGCCGGGAGCTTGACCCAAGTTAAACAGCCCGACGGCCCACGATCCGTCGTCCAACGGCTTGGCGTAAATTTTGAAATCATGATCGCCGGCCACTTGGGTTGCTTGTTTTCCCAACGAATCCTGATCGATCGCCAAAACTTCGTCGTTGGTTAGCAAACTAAGGGTGAAGTCGTCCATTTTTTCCAAATCGGCGCCGATCAAGAGTGGGCTCGCGAGCAAACACCAGAGGCTGATGTGCGTGTATTGTTCGTCGGGGGTGAGATTGCTCGCGTGCAATACTCGACTGCTCCAGCCGCCGACCTGGCCGACCACCAACATGTCGGCGTCGTTGTAGTGTCCGGGGCGCGCAAATGGCGCCCATTGGTCCTGCGCAAACCCGATGTCGTGGGCAACGCGGCCCCAGTTGTCGCGGATGTCCGTCGTCGTGCGCCACGATTGCGCCCACGGCGATACGTCCGCGATCAGCGGGAACAGATTCTTGATGTGATTGTTCGAGAGACTGAGCGCGATGTCCCGGCCCGACACGCGCAACGCCTGATGCATGGCCTTCGTCTCGGGAAATTCAACTGG
>JAYVMJ010000343.1:0-3691 GCA_043759025.1 Verrucomicrobiota bacterium
ACGCAAAATCACGCGAAGGCCAAAGTGCTGGCCGAAACGCTCGACACGGCCAACGGCAAGTTTTTAGAAAACGACAAATCTCCGGCCCGCAAAGTAGGCGCCGGCATCGACAATCGCGGCAGCCATTTCTATCTCGCGCTGTATTGGGCGCAGGCGTTGGCCGCGCAAACCGCGGATCGTGAGTTGCAGGCCACCTTCAAACCGGTCGCGGAAAAACTCGCGGCGGCCGAAAAACAGATCGTCGCCGAACTCATCGCAGTGCAAGGCAAGCCCGCTAAGATCGGCGGCTATTATCAGCCGGACGACAAACTCGCCTCAGCGGCCTTGCGACCAAGCAAAACGCTCAACGACATTCTTGCTGCCGTTTGAACGGCGCGAGGTTTTGGCCCCGAAAGTTATGGTGCCATGGCGACCCGCCGTGGCTCCGCGCCGCAAAACCGCAGTGGAGGTCTCTGCGGCTCCAAAGCGAAACAATTTCCGCACCTGCACAATGATGGTCGGGTGCGGAGTGGTTCATCAGCGCGAGCGGTTCCGCAAGGCAATTGGCCGCGCTATTCAGCGGGAGCCGGCGCGAACCGGCGCTGAATGCATCAGGCCACCCACGCTCTCGATTAATCGCGCCATGGGGAAAGGTTTTTCCAACACCCTCCCCGGCGTAAGCAATTTTTCCAAGCCTGGTGCGTGCCAGGGAATTTGCCCGGATATCAGGAGAACGGGCATCTGATGATCGCCAGTGCGAAGCCGCCGGATCAACGCCAGTCCCGTAAGGCTCGGCAGATTGTTGTCGGTGATCAAAACGTCAAAATGCCCGTCGCAAAGTTCAATCCATCCCTCTTCCCCGTCACTCGCGCATTTCACTTGAAAGCCGGCCTTCCGCAAAGACATCGCAATCAAGCCCTGAATAATGGGATCGTCCTCAACGAGAAGAACCCGGCCGCCATTAGTCGGCAGCGCGACCGAAGGATAGGATTCCGATCCTGAATCGGAATCATTGATAGGGGAATTCATGGAGGGAACAGGCCTACGTTGACGTTCGACGCCCACCGGGGGCACCATAATTTGTTCGGACAAATTTACAGTACCGTGCATTTGGAAGCGGTTCCCACTTTATTAAACGCCACTCCTACCTCCTGAGAGCCTCCGAGCTAATCGGCGGAAGTCCCAAGTTGTTTTTATCAGCTAAATTAGCCTCACGAAATCGCTGGTGTCGGATTTAAGTACAGAAGACGCCGCATGAACACGTTTGAGGTCATAAAAGGATCGATTGATCGGGCAGCAAATGGTCGGCTCGTCGGTCGGCTCAGACCTGAATTCATTAATCCGGCTTCCGTATATTCAGTGTGTTCTGTGGTGCTCCCCACCGAATTATTCGGCACTAAATCGCGTTACCGACCAGGCGATAATTGGCATAACTCCGGCGAAGCCGATCAAAACCGCCAGAAACGAAACCACTTGGGATTTACTCGATGAAATTTCATGAGTTCCCACCCCGACCGCAAGGCGCAGGACCAAGGCCTGAACGTAAACCATGCCACAGAGCACCAGCAGAAAGCTGATCAGCGGATGGTGCGGCAAGGCATACTGCAGCAATAACGTGGCGACGCATCGATAAAATTGAGTAACGAAAGAAACCCAAAATACCGTCTCCTTTTTCACTACGATACCCGCAATCAGTTTGGTGCCCCACCAAAGCAAGACCGCGCTCACCACAACGGTGGCGACAAAGCTTAGAATAAAAACCAGGATATGCGGCACAAAAGCTTGAACCAACGACGCAGATCGACGCTTTCAACGTGAACCAAGCGGCCGTTTTGCAAGCACCCACAGTTCGCCACATTTTCATTCGGATTGGCAATCCGATAACCAACTTCCCGCTGCGTTTCTGGCATTCCAGCATCGGCCATGAAGTCCAAGGGTGCGTCATATCGTTCGACCAGTGTCGCCAGCGGGAACCGGCAGGGTCGTGATTGGTCTGTTCCTCCCGACATGCGTCAACTATTCTACGGACGGGTGCTGTTTGCCGGGGCGGCCCTGACCACAATGGGTTGGTCGGCGGATATCGTCCGCGAGCCGGGCGATATTTTCCAACAACAATGCGCCAACTGTCACGACGGGGGGCGCGCACTTCGCCTGCAGGATGGAACATACAAACACGGCAAGGATGACGCCAGTATCACCCGCAGCATTCACGATGGCTATGCAGATACCGGCATGCCGGCATTTGGGGCGACGTTAACGCCCCGGGAAATCCGCTCACTGGTCGTGCTCCTGCACGAACGAATGGCCAACCACGTTACCCCGGTGACAAACTTGCCGATCGATCCGAAGGCCGTTCGGCACAGCGAGCTGCAGGATTATCGAATCGAAACGGTCGTGGACCAAGGCCTCGAAGTGCCTTGGTCGTTGGTTTTTTTACCCGACGATCGCATTCTACTCACCGAGCGCAAAGGCCAGCTGCGGATCATCGATCACGGTCACTTGGTCGAACAACCGCTGGCCGGGGTGCCGAAAGTAATCGAAGCCGGGGAAGGCGGCCTGATGTCTCTCGCACTTGATCCTCATTACGACAAAAATGGCTGGATTTACATGGCCTTCAGCGATCCCGGCGTTGGCGACACCGCGATGACCAAAATTGTGCGGGGCAAACTCCGCGACAATCGTTTTACCGATATTGAAACCGTGTTCTCCATTCCCGTCGCCAATTACCAACACGGCTACATGGGGTTTGGATGCCGCATGGAATTCAGCGGCGGCTATTTGTATTTCAGCGTTGGCGACCGGGGTATCGATGAAGAGGCGCAGAAACTCGACGTCGCGAACGGAAAGATTCATCGCGTATTTCCTGACGGGAAAACTCCGCCCGACAATCCGTTCGTGAAGCAAGCCGGCGCGGTCGGTTCGATCTGGAGTTATGGCCATCGCAATCCGCAGGGCCTGGCGTTCAATCCGAAAACCCAGGAGCTTTGGGAATCGGAGCACGGACCCCGCGGTGGCGACGAACTCAACTATATTGAAGCAAGTAAGAACTACGGCTGGCCGGCGATCACTTACGGGATAAATTATGACGGCACAGCCGTCTCGGACAAAACCGCCGAGGAAGGTATGGAACAACCCATCCTCTATTGGACGCCATCAATCGCTACGAGCCAGATCGCCTTCTACACGGGGAGCCGGTTTACGAAATGGAAAAACAATTTGTTTCTGGGGTCCCTCGCCCAGCAACGTTTCATCCGCTTCGAGGTTGACGGACGGAAGATCGTGCACGAAGAGGAAATTTTCCGGAATCTCGGGCGGGTGCGTGATATCAAAACCGGACCCGATGGCTTGATCTACGTCGCACTCGAACAAATCGGCATGCAGTCGGGTCGATTGGTGAGACTGGTACCGGTGGAAAAGAGCGAGTAACTGGAAGCACGGCGCGGACATCGCCCAAGCCTTTGCGTCCATCGTGGCATTTTGTGCGGGAGCAAGCCGTTTCGACCAGCTCAAGGCCACGGTATTCCGGTATGGGGGTTCAAGGCTGAGGGTGAAGGGCGCGGAGGAAACGCAGGGCGGCGGTGGGATGGGAGGCGTAGCGTTGAGTAAGGGCGGAGAGCTTGAGGGCGCCACCCTCGCGGAGGAGCGCGCCTAAGAGCGCGGAGCGGATCAGGGCGAGATTGCAGGCGCGGCGGGCGTTGCGGCCGAGTTCCTG
>JAYVMJ010000344.1:0-2849 GCA_043759025.1 Verrucomicrobiota bacterium
GTCACTTTGCAGATGGGCAACCTGCACGAGGTCAGCCGTAAAGTGACGGCGTGGACGCGTCAGCCCGATCTACGGTTGCTGAAGAGACTTGGCCAAACCCCAAGCCCCAAGGCCTGACCCTGTGTTTCCGTCTTTCAGGGCAGGCTGGCTCCCACAATTCCAATCCAAGCCGAGGCGAACTTTCGGTGCGTCGATCCACCGTGGATAAAAAAGGCGCGCGGACTGAGCCGCGCGCCTTGGGTGTTATGAATAGACTGACCTGACTGAATTCAGGGACTGATGATCGCGAAGGCGGCGGACCGCTGGGGCGCATCGTAGGCGCTCAGGCGGTTGCTGCCGTCGGTGGCCATCGCCGCGACGTTGAGGGTTTCGGCGAAAGCTGCGCTGGGGCAATTGCAGCCGGCGAATAACTGGCTCACGGGAATGAGCGCGGAAAATTCCGTGCCTGTTCGCGTGTAACCGTTATTCGCCGCGGCGGCGGAGACGAATCCTCCGGTGTTCGCGCTGACGTCGTTCCCGTTGCCCCGTACGACCTCGAAGCTGAAGGTCGCGCGGTCCTGCGGCTGGCTGGCGGTGAAGGCGAGCGTGGCGGTGGTGCCGCGGTGCAGAATGCCGCATTGCGGGTCGGCACCGGTGCCATCCATCAGGGCGTCGGCGATGAGTGAGACGCAATGGTCGCGGTCCACTTTCAAGCGCATCCGAAACGCATTGGCGTTGGGCCCGCCGGGAGGTGTCTGGATGAGATGGTCGTCGTCGCAGAACGTGCTTTGGTTGAAGTTCGCCGGATCGGGCATCTGGAAAACTTCGCGCGCCACGACGACCGGCACCGGCGCGGCTCCCGCGGTCGGTGGGCGGCAGAGCTGAAGCCGGAAATCGTAACTGCCCTCGGCAAGGTTCAGGCCTTCCGTATCGAGCACTGCGATGGCGAATTCGTCTGTCGCCCACCGACGGTCCTGCAAGTCTGCGCCCTTGGGGATTTCCGTTTGTTGGTCGGCGTCTTCCTTTGGAATGCGATAGAAATCCGGGAAGAGCGGGTCCTTGAGTTCGAAGGCGGACGTGACCAATTTCGAGAGACCGCCGCCGATATCGAGGGTGTCGTTGTAGGCGCGGGAGAGCGGCGTGTTGATCAGCGTCCAATTTGTGTCGTCGATGCCGTCAGGCAGTGAACTGAGTTTGAAGCTGACCCGGTAATGGGTCGCGAGAGCGGGGTCCGGCAGGTTGAAGCCGAAATTTCCACTCAGCACCAATGCCGCGCCGAACGGACGGGCGTACGTGCCGCTGTTGATTGACGAGCCGGTGGGATCGATGGTGCTGTCGCCAAAATCGAGACCGGTAACCACCCCGGTGGCGGCATCGATCAAAGGCAGCCATGCGCCGGTGCCAATGCGGGTAATTTCCAGGAAGCGTCCGGTGATCGGCCGGCAACCGGAGACGCGTCCATCCGTGGTGGTCAGCACGGCTTCCGTCCCGCAGGCGTAGTTCCAGAATGTACCGGTGCACAGCGACGGCTGGTAGATCGTCACCCAGTTCGTGTTGTAGAGATACTCGACCCAGAAATACAGATTGGTCTTCTCCTTGCAGTCGTGGAGCAGCCAGGTGTCGAAGCGCCCGTGATCGTCGACGTCGACGACGCGAATTTCCTGACAGGTGTAGAAGAAACGGCACCAGTCGAAATAGGGAATAAACGGAATGAGTTCCTTGAGATGATCCGAGAGCGCCAGGCGCAGGAGATCGGGCGATGGGCTCTGGAGTTTGAAGCGCAGGGCCGTGCTCAGGAATTTGGCGGAGGAATTGCCGGTGGCCGCGGTGGCTTGAGGCGCGACGGGCGCGGCGGTGTTGAGCGACATCGGCATTTCTTCACGCGCATTGGCGAGTTCCGCGATCGGTCCGATGGGGTCGGGCGGGAATGGCGGAACGACGAGAAGGGGATTAAGCAGATCGGCGCGAATGCGGAGCACATCGGCGTCGGGGAGTGTCCAGATGATGAGCGGCTTGACCTGGCAGATGTGCACGCGGGCCGGACAAACCGGCAGCGTGAAACAATAGGATTTCGGCGGACACGGCGGGAGAAAAGGCAGGTTCAAGCAGAACGGATCCTTGATCCAGTAGCAGAAATCCTTTTCGACGCGGCCGCGGATGCGGCACAAACACAGGTGCCATTTGCTCCAGAGATCGGCCGGGATGGAGGCGAACTGTTGAATTTTATCCTTGGCGTTGAATTGCACCACCGGTTCGTAGGCGTTGAACTCACGGAGTTGGTCGAGAGTGGGAGTTTGATCCTTGTCCGGCATCGCCGGGGCGATGAGGATGCGCGCGCTGTGCAGGGATTCGGTCTTGGTTTTGAATTTTAAAATTCCTTTCTCGCCCAAGCTTTGAGTTTCGACCGTGTCGCCGTTTGTATTGACGAGGTAGGCGAAGAGCGGAGGCGCATCGGCCGGCCGGCCTTCGAGGTTGAGTTGGAAACTCAGGTCATTCATCTGGGTCATTTTCATTTTATTTAGGGTGTTTTGCTTTCGCGGATAGACGGGGAGGAGAGCTCCCTGCACGACCCAACGCGGAATTTCCCGGACGAAAACGATCACGTGGCGGAAGATCTTCAATCGGCGTGGGTATAAATACCCCGCGCCCGCGCCGGTTCGTGAAATTGAGTGGGTTGAAAATTCTGGCTCCGACTTGCCTCGATCACCAAGGACGGGATGAGGGGATTCGAATGAATTTCCATCGGTGCCGGCCCATGCCATCGGTCGCTGAATTTAGTTTGGATGGGCGTGCTGACTGGTGGAGCGACTTGATCCCAAGTTGCTGCAGGACTTCCGTGCGGCAAACTGCACGTTGAAATCAACGCGTTC
>JAYVMJ010000345.1:0-7585 GCA_043759025.1 Verrucomicrobiota bacterium
GCGGGCTGACTTGGTGTCTCAAAGATACCAATACCGGACGCGCATTCGGGTCATTTGCCGGGGTCGAAGCAAGCCCTTTTTCATACTTCTACGCCGCCCAGCCATTGGCCCCGGGACACCCCACGCCCTTCCGTCGCGCCAACATCTTAATAGTGACTTTTTTCCCGCGCGATTATCGTCTCTTGTCTCGCCTTGAAAACTGACGCCTTCAACTACCATTTGCCCGAACGCCTGATCGCCCAGCATCCCGCCGAACGGCGCGATGCGTCGCGATTGCTCGTGGTTAACCGCCAAGCTCGAACTATCGCGCATCGCCTCTTTAGCGACCTTCCCGGCTATCTTCGGAGCGGCGACTGTCTTTTTCGCAATAATGCCGCCGTTATTCCCGCCCGACTCCACGCCTCACGGCCTTCAGGCGGCCAAGTCGAATGTCTGCTGCTGCGCCCAGCGGGCACCGGCCAAAACCCACACCCCGTGAAAACGGACGAATGGTGGTGTCTTCTTCGTCCCGGAAAGAAACTACCCATCGGCGCCAGCTTCGGCATCGCGGGAACTTTCACCGGGACCGTCCGGGAAAAGACCGCCGAAGGGCTGGCGCGCGTTTCATTCAAAAGCGGCGCAGAGGATATTCTCGCGGTGGCCAACCGAATTGGCGAAATGCCGCTGCCGCCCTACATCGAACGCGATTTTCACGACGAATCGGAAGCAGACAAGCAATCCGCCGAGGCTCAGCGCAGTTTCGATCGGGACCGTTATCAAACCGTGTATGCAAACCGCGCGCGCCAAGTCGCTGCCGCCGCCCCCACGGCCGGATTGCATTTCACGCCCGAGCTTTTGCGCGATCTCACCGCTGGCGGCGTGCACACAGCTGATCTTACGCTGCACGTGGGACTCGGCACCTTCCGGCCAATCACCGCCGAGCAGATCGAAGACCACCTCATTCATCGGGAAGTTTACGAGATCAGCCGTTCCGCTCAAACCGCCTTGTTTGCGACCCCCGGCCGCCGCGTCGCCATTGGCACGACGTCCGTGCGCACGATCGAAGATTTCCTCAGCAAACACTCATCACCGTTCGGCCACGACTGCGTGGACGAAGCGGGCATTTTCATTTATCCGCCGCGCAATTTTGTGGGCGTCGACGCGCTGGTCACCAACTTCCACCAACCTCGCTCAACCCTGCTGTGTTTAGTCTCGGCTTTTCTGACCCCGGGCGCCATGGACGGAATCGCGTGGCTGAAAGAGATCTACGCCGAGGCCATTGCCCATGACTACCGTTTCTTCAGTTACGGGGATGCCATGCTGATTTTTTAAGTTCATACCGGTGCAGATAATTCATCCCGCGCGTTCTCGTTTTCGACGTTCCGCAAGGCCGTCCTTTCTTTTTGTCCCCACCATGTTATCGTCCGCTGAGTGAGCCCCGCCGAAATCCAATCCTTAATCGAAGACGCCACGTTTGACTACACGATGGGCGATCACGAAACCGCCCTCGCCAAACTCCAGCGCGCCACCGCGGCCGATCCCGCGGCGTTTGAAGCCTGGCACGCGCTTGCGGAAATCAATTTTTCGCTCCGACGCTTCGATCGGGCGCTCGAAGCCGCGAATTGCGCCCATGCGCTCCGCCCCGACGATCTTTTCATCAACACCACCCTCTCCCGAATTTGGATGGAAAAGGGTGACAAGGCCACCGCAGAAAAATACGGCGCCCAGGCGAAAATTCTCAGCTGGAAAAACCAACTCAGGAATCCGGCACCCACGGATCACTGATCTCGTCCCAATTTCCCACTGAAATGGCATCAGATTCGGAATTCGACAACGACTGCCGTTCGTGTGACTTAAGCCTGAAATATGCAGCCCTTTCGTAAACTCGCCTTTGTAGTAAATGCGGAAAAATCCGGTGCTCCTGAACTTGCGCAAGAATTAAGCGACATTGCCCGGAAAGCGGGCGTCAAAAAAATCAAAATCTCGAGTGATAAGGATTTGTCGGAACGTTATTTCAAAGGCTGCGACGCGTGCTGCGTCATCGGCGGTGACGGAACCCTTTTGGGCGCCGTACGGGGCGCGGCTAATGAGAACATTCCCATTATCGGCGTGAACCAAGGCAGTCTCGGATTTCTCACAACTTTTTCCGCTGAGGAAGCGCGTGCTCAATTCGCCACCTTGCTGCTCGGCGACTATCGGGTGGCCCACCGGTCGCTGTTGGAATGTAAGGCCGGGTTTGGCAAGCGCGACGTCGCCTTAAACGACGTGTTGATCAAAAACGAAACGAACTCGCGTCTCGTGCGGCTGGAAGTCCGAGCCGATGGAAATCTGGTAACCGAATATTATTGTGACGGCCTTATTTTCTCCACGCCGACGGGATCGACCGCCTACAATCTCGCGGCGGGCGGCCCGATTATTCATCCCTCGGCCGGTGTGATCGCGATGACGCCGATTTGTCCGCACACCCTGAGCAATCGCACGATCATCTTTCGCGACAACGTAAAATTGACCGTCATCAATCGCAGCAGCGATTCCCGCCTGCTCGTCGCGATGGACGGCCAGCGCAACACCGCGGTGACCGGCGGAGAAACGATCGAGATCGCAATTTCGAGCCGGACCCTGGCACTCGCGCAACGCCGCGACTACTCGCCCTTCGAGGTAATGCGGGCCAAGTTGAAGTGGAGCGGCGGTTTGGTGGATAAAAAATAAGCCCCGGATTTCTCCGGGGCTCGTGGCCAAAAAAGTTCGAGGACGGTCGATTACCTGGCTTCCGTTTCCTTCGCGGTTTTCGCTGCGGCTTGCTTCGCCGCTCTCGCCGCTTCTTCGTCGGCTTTCTTGACCGCCTTCTCAGCGTCGTCGAGTTTTCCGTCCTTATTGCTATCGTACTTCGCAAGATTTTCCTCGCGCGTGTGTTTGGCTTTCTCGCGGGTGGCTTCTTTGGCTTTCGCTTTTTCCTCGTCACTCAACTGCCCGTCCTTGTCGGTGTCGTATTTTTCCAGGGCCGCCTTGGACGGTTTCTTTTCCTTGGCCATGCCGTCTTCGGCGGAAACCATCGGAGTGATGAATGAAAGCGCCAGCAATCCCAGCGCGAGCCTGTAAACAGAGGGTATTAGTTGCATGCGGGATAAACTTAACCGAATTCACCCGTCATCGACAACGCACCCTCTTCGCCTATTTTCAGGCGAATCACCCGCCGGAAATATTAGGGTTTGACCACCAGTTGTACGCGTTGCCGCAGCTGAAAATATTTTTTCGCGAAGGTTTGGATGTCAGCGAGGGTCACCGCATCGATTTTCGCATCGTACGTGCGCCAGTCGTTTACCGGCAAACCATACGTCGCGTTCAACGCCGCTTGCATCGCTCGAGCTCCGTTGGTCTGCATGCCCATCCGCTTGCCCGCCTTTAATCGGGTCTGGCAGCGCGCCAGCTCCTCGGCCGCTACCCGTCCTTCCTGAACTCGTGCGATCTCAAGGTTCAATTCGGCGATCACTTCCTCGTATCGTTGCGGACTGGTGCCGGCGTAGAAATAAAACATTCCCGTTTCCAAACCGACAATGCGGCTGGACCGGACAAAGTAGGCCAGACTCTTTTCTTCGCGCACGCGCTCAAACAAGTGCGAGGACATGCCGCTGAACAATTCATCGGCCACCTCACTCACCGTGTAGTTGTCCGCCAACAGACCCGGGCCGGGAAACGCTTGAAACACAATGGCCTGTTGCCGGGGCTGCGTCTCGGAAAAATCGCCGGGCTCAATCGCCAAAGCCGCGTGAACTTTCGGCGCAGTTCCTTTCGGCAGTTTTGCGAGAAATGCTTTCAACTTCGGCACCAATTTCCTGGGGTCAAAATCTCCCGAGACCGCCATGACCGCATTCCCCGCCACGACGAGCCGCCGATGAAGTGATTTCAAGTCGCCCGCCTCAATCGCTTTCAGGCCGGCCTCGTCGCCAATGCTCTCAATCGCGAAAGGATGCGCCCCGAAGAATTTTTCGCGCAGCTTCTTGCGACCAACCGTCACGACATCGTCGAGATTTTCCTTCAACGCCGCGAGTGAGGATTCGCGCTCGATCTCCAACGTCGCAGCTTTAAATGCGGGTCGTAGCACGGCGTCGGCGATCAATCCCAGCGCCAGATCAGCGTCGCCCGGCAAAACTTCCGCTGAAAGACCGAAACTGTTGTTGCCGGAATAATCGCCGAACGAACCGCCCACTTCCTCAATCGCGCGTGCGACCTCTTCTGCGGATCGGCGAGTCGTATCCTTCGAAAGCAACGTGGCCATCAACGTGGTCAGGCCGCGCTTGTCAGCTGATTCAAACATCGGGCCGCCCGCGAAAGCGAGGCGGAGGTGCAGATTCGGCAATTGCCGATTTGGCTGCAGCAGGAGCCGCGCACCATTCGGCAGACGAATTTCTTCGAAATCGAGCGACGCCTTCTCCGCTCCCGTGGCTTTTTTCTCAGTTTCGGCCGAGCCCGCCGGGTTTGAGGAAACCACCGTCAAGCGCGAAGGCACCAGATAAGTCTGCATGACCCGGCGAAGCACCGCCGGAGTCAGGGCAAAAAGTCGCTGAAAATAAGTCCGGTTGTAATCGATATCCCCGACCACCACTTCGCTGGCGCCGAGTCGCGACGCCTGACCCGACATCGTCTTGCGCATGTTCACCTCCGCCGTGACTGCCTGCCGTACCGCCTTCGCGAGGGCTTGGACCGAAATACCGTTTTCGGCAATTCGCGCGAGTTCGCCCAAGATGGCTTTCTCCGCAACAGGGCGTTTGCCGGAGTCCGCCAAGAACGAAATATAGAATAATCCGCTCGTTCCCGGGCTCCACGACATCGCGTCGATGCTGTGCACAAGGCGTTTCTTTTCGCGAATCGCCTGCCAAAGGATCGAACTGTCGCCATGGCCCAGCACCATTGCGAGGATGTCGAGCGCCGGTGCGTCGGCATGCGTCAAACCGGGAATTTGCCAGCCGAGACCGGCGCGTGAAACCTGCACGTCTTCGTAAATGTGCTGATCGCGCCGCGCCAGTTGACCAGGCTCATCCGGCACCAAAACCGGTGCGAGCCGTTTTCGCGGAGCTTTTCCAAAATGTTCGGTGATCGCCGCGCGCGTCTCGGCCGGATCGAAATCGCCCGCGATCACCAGGACGAGATTGTTCGGCACATAACGCGCCTGATAGTACGCGAGTAGATCCTCACGCGTCGTCGCGGCGAAAACATCGCGATGACCGATGATCGGCTGGCGATACGGATGCGTGCGAAACGCGGTTTCGAACAGCGCCTGCCCTAATCGCTGATCGGGATCATCGAGACACATGTCGATTTCCCGCAAAATAACTTCCTTCTCCTTGATTACTTCCTCCGCCGGCAGGGTGGAACGCAGCACGGCGTCGGCAAGAAGATCGATCGCGACGCCCGCGTGTTCAGCGGGCAGATCGATATAGTACACGGTGCGATCAAACGTCGTGTATGCGTTGATATAGCCGCCGTGAGCCTGAACCGTTGCGGAAATTTCCCGGCCGGCGCGCCGCTCCGTTCCCTTGAAAAGCATGTGCTCCAGATAATGGGACAAGCCCGCGCCCAAATCGCCGCCCTCGTGAATACTGCCGGTTTTCACCCACACCTGCACTGATGCCACCGGCGCAGACGAATCACGCTTGAGCAAAACCGTCAGTCCATTCGGCAAGGTGTAACGCTCGACGGGTTCGCTCCAAAGTTTTTCGAGCAGGTGACGATCAGAGGAACGGACGGACGGTTTTTTGGACATGAAAAAAAACTGAATCGGAATCGTCGCGACCGCACAAGTCGCAGATCGATTTCAGCCAACGGACCGGCCGCGGCGCGCCCGCGAAGGCGCAAATGGTTTCACAAATGCTTCGTCGAAATCGTAGATGTCGGCGAAGTCCTCCCGCCGATCACTTTCCGTCTTACTAAAGACATTATATTCGATCAAATTGAAGACGATGTCGCCAAAATCGGAGCAACGCTGGATGCCCCATTTATTCAAAACCGTTTTCGTCAACGGCCCGAATTGGTCCAACGCATACTGCCGGATTCCTTGCAGCAACTCCGCGCCGGTCACGTGAAGGGATTTGCCCGTGCGCTCGGGCGTTTTGCGCTTCAATTCCTTAACTGTATGATCAAGTCCTTGGCGCACAAAAGTATAGGCATGCCGATCAAAACGGCTATCCTCTTTGCAGATCAATCCGACGATCTCCGAAAATTCCAAGTCTTGCATTCGATTTAGGTGAAATACCTAGCACACAAGGAAGCCGCTCGCAATAGCGGCGCGACCTTCAATTCGAGCAATTCAACCACGGATTCTGAAAAACGAGAACTCTGCATTTTTTTGTAAAACTTCGACTCGCTTTATTCACAAGATACTGCATACTGCTTACAAGATGATTGCTGCCACACAATCGAACCATCCGTTGGGTATTATTACCCAGCCGAAGCCAGCTGTTTCACCTTTGGATGAAGCACGGACTCGAATTCGCAATGCCCAGATGCGCATCACCCGGCCTCGCATCGCGATTATCGAATCGTTGATGCAACATGAAGGTCCCGTGAGCATCGAACGGATCCATCAAGACATCGGTGCAAACGTTTGCGATCTCGTCACCGTTTACCGGTGCCTCTCCGCTTTCGAAACGCTCGGCATGGTTTGTCGCAGCTATCTGCACAACGGAACCTGCTTGTACGAACTGACGCTCGGCAACCAGCAGTACTATCACATTTCGTGCAAGGCCTGCGGAAAAACCGAGAAGGTTGATTACTTCTCCGTCGAAGGCATGGAGCGCATGCTGCAGGATCGCGGTTACAGTGAGGTCACGCACGTCGTTGGCTTTTATGGAATTTGTCCGACCTGCCAGCAAACGCAGACCATCCCAACTCGCGAGATGGCCCCACCGATGGTACGTTCGCTCACGCCTGAAGTTGAGGCTTGAGCATCTGACATCGAAAAATTCCAGCGCGGCATTTCGCCGCGCTTTTTTTGTGCCCGGAAAAAATACCCGGACTTTTGATGTCCTGGCAGCGGAGGTTGAACCTGCCAGCAACCGAATGCTCACGCGCACAATCCGTGTTTTGACATCAACGATGTTCCGACCAACCGTTTCGACCGAAACATGAATCACCTGCACGCCTATTGGCGGATGGACTATATCGAAGCTCCGCGTGAAAAATCCGGCGAAAATATTTTCACCGCCCTGCCTGCCCTTGGCGATGATGCGGCCGCGCTGATCATCCATCGCAGCCCGCTGTCCTATCTGGTGCTCAACCGTTACCCGTACAACGCGGGACATCTGCTCGCGGTTCCCTTTCGCAATGTTGCCGATCTCACCGATCTAAATGCGAGCGAGCGAGCGGACCTGATGGACGAAATCATCACGGGCAAAGAAATTCTGGCAGCGGCACTCAAGCCCGATGCATTTAATTTGGGTTTCAATCTCGGCACGGCTTCCGGTGGCAGCATTTCCCATCTTCACGCGCACATTGTTCCGCGGTGGAACGGCGACACCAACTTTATGCCAGTCATCGGGCAAACCCGCGTGCTCCCGCAGTCCCTGGAGGCCATGTATAAAAGATTGCGCGCCGTCGCCGACACTTTCCC
>JAYVMJ010000346.1:0-6363 GCA_043759025.1 Verrucomicrobiota bacterium
TCTTCATCTCTCGAAGGTGGTCGTGACTGGTCAACGAATTCCGTTTAACGAGCGTGATGTGTTGACGCCCGCTGGCCGGCTCGATTTCGCGAAGAAAACCTACCTGTCTCCCGCCTACGAAAAAACCTTCGGCCCACTGGGAACGCTGGCGTCCTACTACTTCAATTTTCTGGCGATTTTTGGCGGCTGGCACCCGAACGATGCCGAGGCGCTGGCGCTTTATGCCGACGCCGACCAGAAGCGGCGGAATATCGAGATGAATAGCTTGCTTGAAATAGCCGCATTTGGTCGGCCGGTTTCAAATCCCGATCAGCT
Source organism: Verrucomicrobiota bacterium (assembly GCA_043759025.1). Lineage (GTDB taxonomy): Bacteria > Verrucomicrobiota > Verrucomicrobiia > Opitutales > Opitutaceae > Lacunisphaera. The sequence goes on from JAYVMJ010000346.1 coordinate 316, forward strand.
GGCCAAGCCGGTCAAAAAATCCGGCTGGGGTTTAATTGTCCCTCACCTCAGCACTCCATAAACCATGTGGGTTTGAAACGCGCGGAGGCGCGTGGTCCGGGATTCTTTTCAGGGTTTGTCTGATCATCGGCACAGCGACTCGCTGATCCGAGAAGTATGGGAATTCCCGGAAAAACCGGTCGTTAAAGGTGTCGTTAGACGACCGCGCAACGCATTTAACCGGTCCTCGGGCAATAAAACGCGAAACGGTGCACGAAGTAGCTGCTGGAATCTCTGCCGGTTGAAGAAAGGCTCGCGATATCCCACCTGCCTCAAGGCGGTGTTACGCGGAACTTCGCTGCTGAATCAGCACTCTTCTATTGACGCTTAAAGTATTGCACGGCGCTCTCGTGCTTTTCAGCCGCGACCCGCGTATCAAATGTCCGAGATTCCGGTGCTGCCCGGTTTTGGAATTTTTCTTTTTCGACGAGAGCGGGAAACGGCCGCAGGAAAGTTTTCTGATCATGAGACGGAAGGGGTCGCGATGTCCGGGAAATTTTCATTCCCTGTGGGTCCGATACCTCGAAGCTTGCTTCGGCTTGGTTGGGAAGCGGCACGGGCCTCTGGCCCGTGGGCCCGGGCGAACACGGGCGGGACGCCCGTGCCACGGAGGAGAGCATAACTGATCAGCGGCATGGGTTGGCTTGGTTTCAATGCCTCGGGGCTTGCCCCGGGGTTGTTTACTGCCGCAGTGAGTGTGCTCCATGACTGCCGCTCTTTTCCCGCCCGGCGCATCCTTCGTTGAGCTCGCTCTCGGCTCGGTTCCAATGATCGAGAAGCTGATCATGGACCTCTGCACTTTCCTGCCAGAGTTGGTGCGCACGGGCGAAAATTTCATCGTAGGTGGCGTGCCGGGTCAAAGGGGATGGCTCACGCGAAGAATCGATGACGTGGGCTGCAGGGAGGTAGCTTGGCGAATTGGCCGGGAAGGCGGAAGCGGTGGTTTTCATGCCGACCAACCTACTGTTTTCTGGAACGTAATCCATGGGGGGATTCCCTGAAAATGCCGCGATCGATAAATTCGATGATGATAGCTTAGTGCGAAAGATCTCAGGGTGCGACCTCATCGTTGTCCGCCAGCTATTCCCGCCGAAGCGGCTGGTTGGGGCTTGCTCGCTTCCAAAACAACTCACTCCTGACTCGCTGTCCGGTGACGAAGCCATACCTTCGGACCCACCATGGAACCGCCTCCGCTTACGGCCTCTCAGACGACGCAGCGTTCCAAAGATGAGGAGCATCTTCGGCTTCTCGCCATTTTCCATTACGTCGTCGCCGTGCTCGGTGCGCTTTTCGCCTGCTTCCCGCTGATCCACGTCGCGATTGGATTGATGTTATTTCACCACCGCGGATTTCCCAATCAAGCCGGGCAGGACGTTCCTCCTCAGTGGTTCGGGCTCGTCTTTGTGGTCGTGGGTGGCTTCTTCGTACTCTTGGGGTGGACCGCTGCAATTTGTACCTTTATCTCAGGTAGATATCTGGCCCGCCGACGCAAACGGTTGTTCAGTTTCGTGATGGCGGCCATTCTCTGCATGTTCATGCCTTTCGGAACGATACTTGGTATTTTTACCCTCATCGTCTTGAGTCGGGAGTCGGTTCAGCAGCTTTATCGTTCCGCTGAAAAACCACACTGAGTGCATTGCTATTCTCGGTGTCCTGAACCGTGGTTTTGGGTCGGGTCAACGTGAGCGGAAGAAGGCAACGGCGGAGACGGGTAAAACTTTAGCACTTTTTAAATAATTTTGTCGCGGTCCTGCTGCAGATTGTTTGAAATTACGAGGTGAAGCGTAACTCCATTGTAGCCATTGTCTTGTTTGGAGCGGTTTTTATCGCCGCCGGATACAATGCGCAAACGCACCTTTCGGGCGCCTCGAATTTGTCGATGAATCGCGCGGTTGAGCGTTCGAAGTTGGTCTCCGGAATGGAGCGTTTTCAACCGATTGCCATCGCTCCGGAAAAGCCTTTTTTTGCGCCGGCCGGGCCCAAAATCCGTTCAAAAATTTCACCTGCGACCACTCCGCATCAGCTTTCTGCGGATGCCTCGGCCTTGGTCGCGGAAATGTGTGACCTGCAATTGCTGGCGCATGGGTCGAATCTCGCACTCGACAGCCGGCAATGGTCGGCTTTCGCGGGTGTTGTATTGCGAGCCCAAGCGGTTCGACAAACCTATGAAGCGCGGATCGCGACTTCTACGGTCATCGCACCCGGTCAATATCGGGTGGAAATTCCGGTCTATGCCGATGCGGGCGATTTACTGCGCGAGAACTTTAACACCGATCTGCAGATCGAACTCGGCGTGACGATCGCCACGGATGTTCTGGCTAAAATGGGCGACAAACTGGAAGCGCGCTTCGCCGGTTTTGGCGTGAGCGCGCAGACGCTCGATATCACCGCCAAACCCGGCGCGTCGCTCAGCGACCTTCAAATCACGCGGACAATCACCTATTGGAATAGTGTGGAAGGCGGCGATCACCCCGCGACCCGTCGGGAAATTCATTTCCCCGCATACGAGGATCCTACCGGTGACAGCTGGAGCGCATTGCTCGCCGCCGTGAAAGCATAGATTGCGTTTCGATCAAGGGAGTCATTGCCGTCGGTAATGGATTTTCTGCTCACGCGTGGAGTCCGGTCTATCGCGAAATGCTCAAGGGGCCCGATGCTTCAGGAAATCGCCGAGAAATTTTCCGAAGGCCGCCTCGATCAATTCGCGCCCTTTGAAGTTTTCGAGCAGCTCGGCGGCCGCTGGATCCGTATCGAGCCAGACGATGAAATGCGACCAGCCTTCGGCAATATCCGAGGAGGAATAACTGGGAAACGACGGGGAGGAAGCCGGCTTGGGGGAGAGCGCGGGAGCTTTTCGCGGAGGCGGGGCCATCGGAGGAACCGAGGCGGCCGACCTGGGCGGAATCGGGAATGGCTTCATGGAACGCACCGTTTTAACCGGTGCTGGAGCCGGCGTGGGCGGCGTGGTGGCCACCTTGGCCGGAAGCGGAACAGGCGGGGTGGTATCCGGTTTTTGGGGGACGGGAACCGGTTTGGGCGAATCGCTCACCTTCGTCGGTTTGACGATAGCCGGCGCTTCGCCGCAGAGATTTTCCAAACTCACCAATCCGGCGGACGTGATGGTGACAGTGGGAGTCTTGCCACCGGTAAATAAAAGCATGCCCGAGTAATTTCCCCGCGCTTTTGCATCGAAGGGCCAAAGGTCGCCGCTCTGGGAATCCTTGTCGTAAATATCGGATGCGTCGTAGCCCGCCTTCCGGGCGAGCTGGGCGAGCGGGCAGGGTTGCGCTCCGCTGGCATCGTAGAAATCCAGCAGGATGCGGCACAGGCGTTTTTGGCGGTTAGTCATGCGTGAATGGGTACGTAATCATCGACCTAAAAGTAGGCAACATCAGGTTGTTATTTTAGTTTGATTTGTGCGCATCGTTGTGGGACGGACGATGCATGGAGCCAGGGCCCGTGGGTCGGTGATAGTTCCCCGGATTGTTTCTGCCGACACTCTTGCCGCCATCATCGCGATCTTTACGCTTTTATTGCATCGTTCACTTGGTCACGCGCTATTTCGAATGCATGACGCTCGGCTCGTGGAAAATTAGGGGCAGGAATCATTGGGATTTTTGGCCCACGAAATACACGCATAGGCACGAAATAACAATCTCGGGAAATTCATGGAGAGGTGCTATCGACGTATCAGGGAAAATAAGTTTATCTGTTCTTTTTCGTGTCCTTTCGTGTTTTTCGTGGGCAACTCATCGGTCCGTTCAGTCGTTCGGGATCTCCGGTTCGACGAGCTTCGCCAATTGCTCAAGCGATTCCTGCCAGCCGAGGTAGCACATCTCGGGCGGAATCACGGCAGGAATGCCCGCTTGCGTGATGGCCACGTCGGTTCCGCACCGCACTTTTTTAGAATGATCGTGACCTCGATTTCACCCGCCATGTTCGGATCCTCGAACTTGTCCGGATAGCGGAGCTTTTCGTTCGGGATCAGTTCGGGTCCCGCCAAAGGAGTGGGTCTTGCCCGTCGAGAAGTTCATGAACGATGACCGGTAGGTACCACCGACTCTGGCGTCCAGGTGATGAACCTTGCAGGTGAAGCCGTACGGCGGAATCCACTTGCTCAAGGCATCAGGTTCAAGGAACGCGCGATAAATTTTCTCGGGAGTCGAACGAAGGACGCGGTGGAGGCGGATGGTATTCGTGGCGGTGGACATGATTTGATTTTCCTTTCGGTGAATGCTGATGATTTACGTTTCATTCGGTTTCAATTAGTCAACGAACGAACCCCGGCACAGCGGACATTGCCATGGTTTTTTTGAAACGGCTACGCGCCTGGGGCAATACTTTCATTTTACTAAATTGCCGACGGCTGGCGAGGAACACGCGGAGGCGCGTTCGAGGAATTGTTCCCGTCCACGGGAATGCAAACACGTGTAAAAAAATCACCGGTGGATTTCCGGTGATTCATTTTGGCGGAGAATGCTTTTATCTGTTGCCGGGTAATTTTCCGTGATTTCGCGGGTGTGTGGTGTGAGCGGCTCCGGCTTTGGTTTTCGATCTTACGCCCGGCGCGCGACGAGGAGTCCGGCGAAGGCGTCACGGACGCCGATGAGGGCGACGATCCACAGGGCGGTTGCCACGATCGCGACGGGCAGTCCAGCCCGGTCCATGAACACGTGGAACAGCAAAATGTTCACGATCACGGGTCCGATGGCGGCGAGCGCGAGCGGGACGTAACGGTTCGCCAGGAGCAGCACGCCTGCGACCAGTTGAAGTCCCATGATGACGGCGAGCTCGCCCGACATGAACAGGGCGCCCAAAAATTGGCCGCCGGGTCCTTCTGGTGGCGGGGTCGGAATAAAATGGAGGAATCCATTCAAACCGAAAACGAAGAAGATTATTCCGAGGAGATAACGGGCAATGGTGGAGGCAATTTTCATGGGAATGAGGCGTTGATGGTTGGCGGGTGGTTTAAACGTGGAGAAAAATTTCGTCGTGATTGAAACGTACTTTGGGCAGACCGGCGTACCGGTCGTTTTCCGAGCGATAGCCGAGGGTGCAAATCACCGTCGTCGTCAGGCCCTGCTGGTCGAGATTCAGGATGGCGTCGTACTGGTCCGGCAGGAATCCCTCCATCGGCCCCGCATCGATCCCCAGCACTGCGGCGGCCGTCACCAAGACGCCGAGCGCAAGATACGTTTGCCGCGCCGCCCATGCTTCGCGAGCTGCGGGATCCTTCCCGTTGACGATTCCGCCGATCAGCATTCCGCGCAGTCCGTCCAGCGTTTCAACCGGAACATTCCTCAGTGCCGCCGTGTTCCGGACGTGCGCGTCAACCTCGGCTGCGCCAAAATTCTTCTTCACGGTAAACACCACGAGATGCGAGGCGTCGCGGACCTGCGTCTGGCCGTAGGATGCGGGAACCAGTTTCTCGCGAACGGCCGGATCGGTCACGACCACGAACTTCCAAGGTTGCAAGCCGCCGCTCGAGGGGGAAAGGCGAAGCGCCTCCTCGAGCGTTCGCCACGTGGCCGCGTCGATTTTGCGCTGAGGGTCGAACTGTTTGACGGCATAGCGCCAGTCGAGGCGTTCCACGAGTTGTTCGGGTGAGAGGAGGGTGTCGGTTGGGTTGTTCATTTGAGTGCGACGAAGATACTCCGTTGCCCGTCCCTGAGGTAGCGCCCATTCGGCATTGCCGATATGCAGATTTTGCATAGCTTGGCTCCTATGCTTTCGCAAATTCGGGCATTTTTCGTTGTTAGTGAGCAGGGCAGCATCAACCGTGCGGCCGAGCGGTTGAGCATGTCGCAATCCGCGCTGTCCCGTCAGATGCAGGGCTTGGAACACGAAATGGGTGGTCCACTTTTCGAACGGACGTCCGGCGGCATTAAATTAACTCCCGGCGGCCTCGCGCTGCAGGCGGGAATGAGCCCGGTGCTTTCGGCCTATGATCGCGCGGTGATGGAAGTGCGGCGCACCATCCGGGGTGAGCAAAAGATCTTGCGCATTGGC
>JAYVMJ010000347.1:0-3939 GCA_043759025.1 Verrucomicrobiota bacterium
TGTACGAAGGCTTCGGGGTCACGCCGCCGGTGTTCGCGCATATTCCGCTGATCCTGAAATCGCCGGAAATGGGGCAGGGGAAAATGAGCAAGCGCGACAAGGGCGCGTTGATTGAGGAATACCGCCAGCGATATTTCCTGCCCGAAGCCATCGTGAATTATCTTTCCCTGCTCGGCTGGAATCCGGGCGACGACCGGGAGAAAATGCCGATCGCGGAGATTGTGCGGTTGTTCGATCTGCCGTCGGTCAACCAGTCCAACGCGAAGTTTGATGGAAAAAAACTCTCGCACATGAACATGGTTTATCTGCTGGAGCAGCCGGCCGATCGGTTTTTGGCGCTGGCGCGAAATTATTTTCAAGCGCAGGCCACGGCGCAAACCGTCCTGGCCGATGAGGTTTATTTGCGGGAAATCATGTTGCTCGCCCAGCCGAAGATCAAAGGGCTCGAAGAGCTGGCGGCGTATACCGTGTATTTCTTTACGGAGGACTTTCCGGTTGATCCAAAGGTGAAGGAGAAGGTGATGACCAAGGGCGATCCGAAGGCGCGCCTGACCGAACTGATTGCAGCAGTGCCGGCGGCCGATTTCTCCACTGATGCGACCGTGGAGGAGGCGATCAAACAATTGGCCACCGCGAAAGGCTTGGGCTTTGGCGATTACCAAGCCGTGGCGCGATTGGCGGTCACAGGCACCAATGCCGGCCCGGGCATTACGGCGATTTTTCGTGTGCTGGGAAAGGAACGGGTACTCGCGCGACTGGAGAAATTTCTGGCGGTCGCTTAGTAACCGGAATAATTCAGCCCCGGACCGCAAAACACGTTTTGCTCCGGGCGGGAATAATTTTTTCGGGATCAGAATGTAGGGCCGCCGCTTGCGGCGTGCCGGATCGAAAGTTCCTCGCGGCCGGCGCAAGCACCGGCCCTACAAGCGAGCTGTTTCCTACGAGGAGACGGCACCACAGCAGACACGGAATACACAGAAATCGGAGTAACGGTTTTAGGTCTGTGCCGACCGACGCAGCCACCGTTTGGTGCTCCATCAATCGATCCTTTGATGAGCTCAAAAACCATTATGCGGTGTGTTCAGCGTCTTCCGTGGTTAAATCCGGCCGCGTGTTTTCGCCTTAGGTGAGGCTGGTCTTGCAACAATCGGGGCCTTTGCCGTGTCTTGTGCGGATGGAAATCGCCGCTTGGAGCCTCGCCATTCTTCTCATGGTGATTGGATTGGTGGGCTCGGTCGTGCCGTTAATGCCCGGGACGACGCTGATCCTCGTGGGCGCCCTGCTGCAAAAGTGGTTGTTGCCGGACACGCTGACCTGGCTCGCGGTTGGCTGGATTGCGGCGTTTTGGCTGCTGTCGGTGATTGCGGATATTGGGTGCACCATCGTGGGAACCCGATTGTTCGGCGGCAGCAAATGGGGCATGGCTGGGGCCACGGGCGGCGCGGTGATCGGAATGTTCCTCTCGATCCCGGCCCTTTTGCTCGGGACGATTTTGGGCGCGGTGCTCGCCGAGAAATGGCTTGCCAAGCGGACCGGCGAACAAGCCCTTCGCGCCGGCGCCGGAGCAGCGGTGGGTTTCATACTCTCGATCTTCGCCCGCCTCAGTTGCGCGCTCATCATGGTCGCGCTGTACGTCGTGTCGGTGTCGAGTATTGCGCCGAAAGTTGGCTAATTCTTGATTGCGCCAACTTCACAGAGGGCAGCCCGTGATTGGCAGAATAGTTAAACGCTAATGGTTTCGCTCAATGGCCGACGCGAAACTTCGGGATCTCCTTCGACTGATCGTCTCCGGATTTGGATTCTGAGGCGTCCGGTTGCCTCGCAGGTAGGTGCACGGACAAGTACCGGGATGTGAGTACGCAGCAACGGTGCTGATCGCGGACGAGATTGCGGATATTCTCCGAGCACTTCGCGTCCTCCGTGTTCTTCGCGTTTAATTCCGTTTCTCGATTTTTCCGCCTTTGTCCCTTTGCTTCGTCGTCGTAAAAGTTGCTGACGTGGCCTGACAGCCTATTCGAGCGATTAGCCCAGCGGCGACCGGTATGAAAAAAGTGGGTGACTATCGCAGCCGGATCAACTCGCTCGTCGCCGGCACGTCCTTGATGATTTGCGAAGGCTCGGGTCCGACGCCGAGGTAACGTAGGTTCGGCAGCACGGAAGGAAGTTTGTCGCCGTAAGCCACGGCCACCAGACTGCGGACCATCGCGGCGGTGTAGAGCTGGGCGTTCCGTGGGAGATTGGCAAAATGACGCACTCCGCTGATGTCCTCGGCCCAACCAGCGTGTTTTGAATAGACGGGCTTCAGCGTTTTTCGGACGGCCTCGTTGCGCGGGACGTGATGATAGCGTTTGCCGTTCGCGTCTTCATAGGCGGTGCAGATCAACAGTTCGTGTCCGCCGCTGAGCGCGTCGATTTTGTTGATCATCAAATCCTGATAACCGCCGTAACGGAGAACGTCGCCCTTTTCCACGGCGTCGTACCAGCCGACCATGCGCTGGCGTCCCGTACTCGTGCCAAATTCCAGCAGCTTCAATTTTACGGTGAGCGGATGCGCGTCGTCCATCTGCGTGAGGAACGTGTGCGTGCCGACCTTGGTGTCGTACGCCTTGGCCACGCCGAAGGTGTGGATGCGTTGCACGGGAATGCCGGCGCTCTCGAAAAATTCCGGCGTGAATGTGTGCGATGCGGTGACGTTGGGGGAATAGCCATGGCGCTTGTCGAGCCAGTAGGCCTGGCCGAATTCGCCGATGACGGTGTGGCCGGCGGCGACCTCACGCAGGACGAGTTCGCGGACTTCGCCGATGTTTTTGGCGAGAGCCGTACCCGCCTGCCAATAAACTTCCGTCAGCCTTTCCAGATTGAGCGTGAAGGGTTCGGCGCCGCGGAATTGCAGGAAGTCGAACTCAGCCTGGTCGAAGATGCCCAGCTCGATTGCCTCGGCGTTGGCGCGGAGTTCGGCGGTGGTGAGTTTTTCGAAGAAACCGGCGAACGTTTCAGGCGAGACGCGGCACACGTGCTGGATGGTGCGAAGGGCGCGGTCGGCGCGTTGCGCGAGCTTGCGGGCGAAATAATTGTGACCGGCTTGAAAATCCGAGTACGTGATCTGCCACTGGCCGGTTTCGTCGCCATACGCCGGGGTGATGCCGCGACCGGTGGAGCCGCGCGGTTCGTCCTTGAGAATATTGGTGCGATAATCCTCCCACGCGAGGTCGAGCAGGCGATGCGTGAGATCGGAAACCATCGAGCGCTCGTCAATCAGCAGGCGTGAATAAACGGCGTGCCCTTTCTTTTCGAGCGGCCGGGCTTCCCAGTGAAACTTGCGCGGATCGGCGACCACGCCCGCGCCGACGCACAAGTGCGGGGCATCGCGGACGACCACGCCGGCGGGCAGAAGGTTGAGCTTGATGCCGCCGGCGGTGTGGCCGGAGTTGGCGCCGCCGTTTACTTTGAGGACGACCGAAACCGAGGCGGGCGTGCCGCGAAGTTCGTCGGCGACCTCGGGAATGAGGCGGCCCTTGCCCTCGTCACCGAGGGAAATGCCGACATCGGCGATAAGTTGACTGCTGAAAGGGATGAGAGGCATGGACGGGAAGCGGAAAAAGAGCAGCAGGAAGCAGCGCGAATCCGTCGGCAACGTCAAATTGAGTCACAAATCGAGCCTCCCGTTCCCCGCCTGGCGGTCGGGTGCTCAGCCCTTCAAGCCTGCGGGGGAACGGCGATTGTTTCTCCCTTAACCAGTTCGGCTTCGACGAGAATTTTGCGGCGCGGGGACGAGGGATGTTCGATCCGGTTGATCAAACGGGTGAGTCCGGATGATCCGATGGTTTCGTGGGGTACGCGCATTGAAGTAGCACGGCGCACGCCCGCCGCTGGTTCCAAGCCGTCGAACCCGGTGATCGAGCAATCCTCGGGCACGCGGAGGCCGCGCGCCTGCAAGTC
>JAYVMJ010000348.1:0-4798 GCA_043759025.1 Verrucomicrobiota bacterium
GGAAAATTGGATTTGCTGTTCTCCTATCACACCGCTGAAAACGCCCTTTTCCTCAACCAAGGTGACGGCACTTTCAAAAAGTGGACCGGCGGCAACGACAGCCGCAACGAAGGCGCCAGCGCGGGCCTGGCGTCGGCCAGCCTGCTGCCGTTCGCCAATTCACTCGACACCAACGAACGACTCGCGGCGCTTCAGTTCGCCGCCGGCGCGCCGCCGACCGCGCCCGATGCCAACGACGCCCAATTGCACCTCGCGGGAAAATTTGGGGTGGCCTTGTTCGACTATGAATTCAACGGACACCTCGCTTTATTTTCCGGCAATGGTCACGCCGAACCAGATGTGAATAAATTCGAGCAGGGCCGGAATTTCTCGGCCCGCCCGGAATTAATGGTGGAGCGAAATCATCGCTGGCTGCCCGCGCCGGTGGCGGAAGGCAGCACTTGGGCCCAGCCGCTTGTCGCCCGCGGCATCGCTCTGGCCGACATCGACGGCGATGGCGACGACGACGTGATCATCGTACAGAACAACGGACCGGCGATTGTCCTGCGCAATGATCAGCGCAGCGGACTGCCGTGGCTGCGCCTGCACCTAATCGCCACACGCAGTCAACCCGACGCCGGTGGGGCGCGCGTCGAAATTCATACGCCGCGCCGCATTTTCACGCGGACAGTCGCGCCAGCGATGGGTTTCATGGCGCAATCGGATTCAGCGCTTACGTTTGGTTTGGGCGAAGACACGCGCATCCAGAAAATCGTCATCCAATGGCCCTCCGGCCAACGCCAGGAACTCCGTCCGACGGCGATCAATCAAACGATCACGATTCGCGAGCCGTGAGACTTACGGTGAAGTCCTCACTGCAGAAGCGCAGCAGCGACTCGTCGCGTCGAAGCCTTCGCGAAGGCGAAAGCAATCCAGCGCGCCGTCTCCACCAGCTCAAGGCCCGAGCCCGTCGTGGGGCTGGATCGCCACGTACGCTTTCGGCGAACTCGCGATGACAGAAAAGGGTATAATCGATGCTGGCTAACCCCGCCAGCAAACCTCCGATTAATTTTCATTGCATTTTCGTTTCTTCCGGACCAGTCCAACGAGTTACGTGTCGATAATTGGTGATGGCGGACTTTGGATTTTCCGGTAAATGTTACGGCCCCCCGTGACGACTTCCGGTCACATTCCGTCCCCACTGACCATCAGCCGAATCTTCCGCCGGCTGACGGTGGCAGGCATCTGCTTGATGGTGACCCATCTGCTCGCGACGGCCGAGTCTGCACCCGCGAAACCTGCGGCCTCGACCATCAGCGACCCCGCCGATATCTGGGCGCTGCCGACCAGCGAGAAAGCGATCGCCCATCCGCTGCACATCGAGGGACGCGTGAGTTATTATGACCCCGGTTTCAAATTATTCTGGATCGAGCGGAATGACGCCGGAGTTTATATCCTCTTGTCCGCGGCACCTCCGGCTCTGCAAACCGGCCAGTACGTGACGATCGACGGCACGATCACCCCGAGCCTCGGACTGCGCGCCGATAGCGTGGCCGTCCGCGTGTTGCAGGAAAATGCGCCGGTCACGCCGCTGGCGAGCAACGAACGCATCAACGATCTCGCCACGTTCAACAGCCGCATCGTGACCACCGAGGGTTACGTGGACAGCCAGCTCCTGATCGACGCCGATCACATCCGCCTGATCCTCCTCGTCGAAAACCGCCCGGTCATTTGCTGGATCAAGCCGGACGACTCCGCGCATGTTCCGGACTGGCGCGGACGCCTGATTCGCGTGACGGGTTTGTATTCCAGCCGTTTCGACCCCACCCAAACGAGCACCACCATCGAATTCTGGCTGGGGCACCAAAGCTATTTGCAGGTCCTCGGCACCCTGGCGGACAACAGTGAGTTTCGCCGCCCGGTAACTCCCATCAATAAACTGTTCCGCACGTGGCCCGGCACGGCTGTTCATATCCGCGGCACCATTGAAACGCATCAAGTGGGCAAAGCGATGACGATGCGCGACGCGACGGGCCAAGTCGAAGTCCGTTCTATCCAACAAGAGCGCCTGCCCTTGGGTTCGGAGGTAGAAGCGGTGGGAAAAGTCGCTTTTTCCAATGCGCAGGTCGTGGTCGATACCGCGCTCTATCGCCCGGCAAAGGCGTTGCCCGGTTCCGGGTCTGATGCCATGACCAATGCTGCGTTGGCGGCGGACGCGCCCCTGAAAACGGTGGCGCAAATTCGCGCGCTTGGCGCCGATGAGGCTGCACACGGACGGACGGTGCAAATCAACGGGATGGTCACGTGGTCGCTCCCAGAATCGGACTTTTTTTTCCTCGAGGATCTGACCGGCGGCGTGCGGGTGTATTATGACCGCACCAAAATCGGGAGCATCAGCTACGGAAAATATTTCAACCTCAAGGGTGTAACGCGCGCCGGGCGGATCACACCAGCCGTCGATCTGCGCGACTTCACCGATTTGGGGTCGATGAGCCATCCGCCCGCCAAACCGATCACCTTGGATCAGGCCATGACTGGACGCGAAGACGGCGACTGGGTGGAATTGCGCGGCTTCGTCCACGACATCGTCTCGCAAGGCGACTGGCGATGGATTCACGTCACGACGCCGTCGGGCGACTTCACCGGCCATTTGCAAAACCCGGTTAACTTCGTGGCGAATCCCGGTTCGTTGATCCGCATCCACGGCGTGTGCGAAACGAACCTCGACGCCGACGGCCACGTCACCGGCATCACCCTGCGCGTTCCGTTCCTCCACGACATCACGATCGAGGAAGACGCGCCCGCAGACTACTACGATCTGCCCCGGCACTCGTTCGCGGATTTGGAGAGACTCAGCGCAGGTCAAAGCATGATGCGAGTGCGCGTGACGGGCACCGTGGTCCACGCCGTCCCGGGCCAGAATGTTTATTTGCAGGATGGAAACAAGGGCATGCTCTTGCTCACGCACGAAACCGAATCGCTTGCTCCCGGCGACCAACTGGAAGCCGTGGGTATTCTGGGCCGCGACGGGGCGCGGACGGTCTTGCGGGAAACCGTTTATCGCCGCACCGGTGCCGGAACCGCGCCCGAACCTCTCGTGTTAACCAACGTGCAGCACCTCGCACCCAATGCCGATAATCGGCTCGTCCGCCTGCGAGGAACATTGATCGACGTGCTCCGTCGCCCGACGCAACTGCGTCTCACTTTGCAGCAGGAGAACACCCTTTTCGAGGCGACGCTCGTCCATCCGCCGGCGGACGCGGGTAAAATCGATTTGCCTGTTGGAGCCGGGCTGGAGGTGACGGGAATTTACCGGTTGGTCCTCGACGATTCCCGCCAGTCGCATGGTTTTCAACTGCTCCTGCGCACGCCAGCGGACGTGCGGATTTATTCGCCGGCAAAACTGTGGACGGTCCAGCGTGCGCTCGCGGTCGCCGCGATTCTCGCTGGTTGCATGTTGCTCGGGATCGCGTGGATTCGCTCACTGCGCCAGCAAGTTCAGCAACAAACCCGCCAGATCCGCGAACAAATGGAACAACAGGCGCGGCTCGAAGCCGAGGTGCAGCGCGCGACGCGACTCGCTTCCCTCGGCGGCCTCGCGGGCGGAATCGCCCACGACTACAATAATCTTCTCACGATCATCATGGGGAATCTCTCCTTCATGAAATTCAATCCGCTGGTGATGAACACGGAAAGCGAACGGATCCGCGACATCGAACAGGGCGCGATCCGCGCGCGGGATTTGACGCGCCAACTGCTCACCTTTGCCGAGGGCGGCGATCCGCTCCGCACGTCCACGGATATTTTGGCCACCGTGCGCGGCGCCGCCGAGCGCGTGGTCGGCGGCACGAATGCACGCTGCGTTTTTGAAATCGCGCCCGATCTCAAACGCGCCTACGTGGATCAGGAACAGATCGCGCAGGTCGTGCAGAATCTCGTGCGCAATGCTGTTCAAGCCATGCCTGGGGGCGGCACCATCCGGATCGTGTTGAGCAACGTGGAAGTCGCCGACGGTTTCTTCGCGCCGCCTCACGGCTCCCACGTAAAGTTGACCGTCACTGATGCCGGCGAAGGGATTACTCCCGACGCGCTGCCGCAGATTTTCGACCCTTTCTTTTCCACGAGAAATTCCAGCGGCGGTCTCGGCCTCGCGACCGCGTATTCGATTGTGAAAAAACACGGCGGTCACATCGAAGCCCACTCCACCGTCGGCCATGGCGCAACCTTCACCGTCTGGCTACCCGTCGCAGCCGCCGCCGAAAAACCGCTGCCAGTACTGCCATCCGAAATCAAACCAGCAATTCCCGCGCCCGGTGCCGCGCCCGCGCGCGTCCTGTTGATGGATGACGAAGACAGTATTCGCCGTCTCGGCAGCATGCTCCTGCAGCGCATGGGCCTCGAACCAACCACCGTCGCCGACGGCGCGAGTGCGCTGAAGGAACTGGAAACCGCCCAAAACGCCGGTCGCCCGTTTTCGCTGCTCATTCTTGATCTCACCATCCCCGGCGGCATGGGCGGGAAAGACACGATTGAAGCCATCCGCAAAACGGGAGCACAGATGCCGGCAATTGTGTGCAGCGGCTACTCCCGCGATCCCGTGCTCGCAGATTTCACCGCCTACGGTTTCCAGGCCATGATCGCGAAGCCGTACCAAGTCAGCCACCTGACCGAAACCATCCAACGCCTCCTCCCCCAAGCCGGAAAGATCTAATTCTAATTAGCTTTCAAGATGAGACTATTAATCCACGGCCAGCCTGCGATGCTTTTCAGTCGCTTCTTATCGGCTGCTAAGCGCGGCAGACCATTTTCCAGTTGATGC
>JAYVMJ010000349.1:0-5887 GCA_043759025.1 Verrucomicrobiota bacterium
GAAGTGTGGGCGCTAATTGTTTTGGCCCCGTCGTTCGGCGATTGATATTGGTTGTTGCGGCGAATGCCTGCAGGTCTGGCGACCCCCTGCGTTTTTTGGAAGAACGAGCAGCACAAAACCATGAAAACGAAAATACTGTTTGCGGGATCGATCGCTGCGGTGACCGCGGGGATTACCGCTTTGCAGGCGTGGGCGGGTGCGGGCATGAAGTGGTGGCGACGATCGCTTACGAGCAATTGACGGCGACAGTGAAAGCGAAGCTGGGCAGAGTTTTCGCGGACGACCCGCGCGGTCGGACCTTCATTCCGTGGAAAACGGTTTTGGCCAACGTCGCCTTTGGTTTGAAAATGCGTGGAGTGGGGAAGGTGGAGCGCAATCGCATCGGAACCGAAATGCTGCGCGAAGTGAATTTGTCCGATTTTGCGGGCGCTTACCCGCGCAACTTTCCGGCGGGATGCAGCAACGCGTGAGCCTGGCCCGCGTGTTGATAAATCGGCCCCGCGTGTGGCTGATGGACGAGCCTTTCAGTGGACTCGACGCCCAGACACGACTGCAAATGCAGGAGCTGTTGCTATCACTGTGGAGCGAACACCGGTTGACCGTAATCTTCGTCACGCACGATATCGACGAGGCAATTTTTCTGGGCGACCGCGTGGTGGTATTTTCCGAACGGCCGGGGCGAATGAAGGCCGATTTGGTGGTGGAACTCGATCGGCCACGCACTCCGACTGTTCTTACGAGTGCCCACTTCATGTATCTCAAGCGACGTTGCCTCGGCTTGCTCCGCGCAGAACCTGAGCCCTTCGTCGAAGATTCCACCTCGCCCTCTTTTACCGTTCCTGAAACGGTGCCGCCCGATCACGTCGAGCAATCTTTTCCCTGACTGAATTGCCGGACAGACGGCGCAAGTCCGAGATCCGGTCTCATCGGTTGGACCCCATTTTGCCTTCCAAGGCTGATAGCGGAACACGGGCGCTGATTGATGCTCTTGCGGTCGATCCTTTTAACCGGCGCCCGCGTTTGGGTCGAACTGACAAGCGATTTGACCCTGGCTGAAAACGTGTCCTGCTTCGGCTCCGAGAACATCTGCTTTCCCAGCATTACATGCCTTCCAGCCCACTTCCGCCCTCAGATCGCCGCTCGTTGGGAAAACCCGGATATTTTCGACTCGGTCTAACCGCCGAAATGGCGCTTTTTCGCCAGCCCAAGGTCATCCTGGCGGCACTGGCGATCATCTTCGTCCCGTCGCTTTATGTCCTGATCTACGTGAGCAGTGTATGGGACCCGTACGGCAATTTGGGGCGGCTTCGTGCGGCCCTCGTGAATGAGGATGTTCCGGTGCTGCACGCCGGACGCGAAATCAATCTGGGGGCCGAGGTGGCCGCCACTTTGGAAAAGGAGAAACCGTTTGGCTTCGTGCGCTACGCCACGCCGGCGGCGGCAAGGCGGGCGGTACGCGACGGCGAGGTGTTTTTTGCGCTGACCATTCCGGCTGACTTTAGTCGCACCGCGCTGGGTGGCACGCAACCGGCGCCGCTTACGATCGTGCTCTCTGAGGGCGGTAATTATACGGCTTCCATCTTCAGCAAACGTTTTGGCCTGGAACTTGCCCACACGGTGAACGAAAAAATCGCCCGTGAACGTTGGGCGATGCTGGTGGGCGGAGAAACGGGCCAGCCCGACGCGGGCACGTTGCGCAGTGGATTGCAATCGCTGCAGGCCGGCGGCAAACGAGTAGCGGAGGGTGCGGCGCGCGTTCATGCCGGCGGCGCCCGATTGCGCGACGGCCTGGTTCGTGCGGAGGAAGGCGGGAAGAAATTGGCGCAAGGTGCTGGGCCGCTCAGCGACGGAGCCACCCGGCTCACGGCGGGCATGAAACAGGTTGAAACGGCGGTGGCTTCGATTCGCATCAGCCTGCCCGACGACGCGAAACTCGGTGAACTCGCCGACGGCAGTCGGGATCTCGCGCACGGCGCGACCCAACTCAATCAAGGCCTTGGTCGGCTCGAGACCGGGGTCCCGCGACTCGAAGCCGGCGCCGGTGAGTTGCAAGCCGGCGCGGCCAAGGTTCCGTTTTTCGGAGGGAAATTAGCGGCGGGAAGCGGTCGGTTGCGCGATGGCATTGGCACTTTCTCTGACGGAATTTCCCGCGCGGCCAAAGGATCGACCGAGCTCAATGACGGCATGATCCGCTTGGATTCGGCCGTCCAACCGCTAAGCGCTGGCTTGGTTCGACTGAACGCCGGCCTCGCCACGCTGTCGGCGAAATTACCGCCCGCGGATCAGCTCGAGCTCTTTGATCATTCGATGGCGCAGTTGCGCGACGGCAGCGTTTCACTTTCCGCCGGTCTCGATCAACTGGCCGCGGGTGCGACCCAACTCGAAACTGGCTCGCGCGAACTAGCCGGTGGTGCGGACCGACTCGCGGCGGGGCTCGATGAAGCCGCGACCCGCTTCGACGCGGGATTCGGCCACGCCACGGCGGCCCTGCTGGCCGCGCCGGTGGAGGTCAAAGTGGACGCGGGCATCGCTCCCGTGGCGAACAATGGTCAGGCCTTCGCGCCTTATTTTTCCGCGCTGTCGATCTGGATTGGCGCGGTGATGATGAGTTTTGTTTTTTATCTGCGCCGACTCCCCGAATCACAACGATCGGCGGCGGCTCCCGTCAAGTGGTTCGCGAAAGCGGCGCCACTTCTCGTCCTGGGTGTGCTGCAGGCGGGCGTCGTCATTGGCGTTTTGAAACTGTTGCTCGCGTTTAATTTTTCTCATCCGTGGTCCGTCTTGCTCGCTGCTGTGCTCGGCTCGGTGTGCTTTGTCAGTATTCTGCTCTGCTTGATGTCGCTCCTCGGCGATGCCGGCCGGTTGCTCGCGGTGATTCTGTTGATCCTGCAGTTGGCGGCGTCGGGTGGAATTTATCCCATCGAGCTCTCTCCGGAGTTTTATCAAAAGGTCCAGGGGTATCTGCCGTTCACCTATCTCGTTCACCTTTTCCGCGCCACGATGTTCGATGCCTTTGATGGCCGCTGGGGCCACGCGGCGCGCGCGCTCGGGGCGTTCGCCGTGACGGCCATGATCTTGTCGATGGTGCTCGCCCGATGGAAATACGTCCCGAACGAGAGCTACGGACCGGCGGTCGAGTTTTAGGCCGTGTCTGGTAAATAAACCGATGCGCTTTCCGCATCCGTAGGTGGGGTGAACCTACTCCGGGCAGAGGATTACACCAAGGCAGCAAAGGTTACAAAGACGCCGAATCGAACCCACGGAATTAAACGCGGAGGACACAGAGGACGCGAAGAACCCGAACAAAAATCCCATTCCGTTCGCGATGGGCGGACGCCTCTGGATCCAACCCCGGAGACGATGAGTCGAAGGAGACTTTGATTCTGCTGGCCGGCAGAATGAAGTCACCTCCGACTGATGGTCTCCGGATTTAGAACCATCCGTGCTCATCCGTGAAATCCGTGGTCTCTGCGTCTTAGCGACCTTTGCTACCTTGGTGTAAATCCTCTGTTCGCGCTTCCATTCGGAGACGGTTTTGGAAAAAGTAGATCCAGCTTCGCCAGAAACGCCGCGGGCGGTCTGACGAGAGCGAGTTGCCGGTTGACAAACGCCTGATGGGTGAAACCCGTGGTGAGCAGAACGCCGTCGCGCCGGATTTCATATTCGAGCCGGATCAAAAAGGTGGGTCGCGTGCGCAGGCTGGTGACGATTTCAATCGGATCATCGTAAAATGCCGGCCGATGAAAGGTGAGACCGAATTCCAACACTGGCAGCAGATAACCCATCGCCTCAAACTGGTGATACTCGAAGCCATGCTCGCGCAAAAGGGCGGTTCGCGCCAGGTCCAACCAGCGCGGGTAGCAGGCCTCGGCGACAAATCCCATTGGGTTGGTTTCCGAGTAGCGCGGCGTGACCGAGAACCGGGACGAAAGGACAGGCGATTGTTTCGCGGCCACGGTCAGGCAGTCGGCGGATTTTTTTTGTCCAGCCACGATACGAGATAAACAACGATATCGTCGATGGTCCGAACGCGCGCGATTTCGCGGTCCTCGATTATAAGGTTAAAAGCTTCTTCGAGCTCGAACATCAATTCCACCGCGCCGAAGGAATCGACGTGGAGATCTTCGGCCAGTCGCGTCTCTCCGTTGATCTTGGCGGCATCAGCGGAAAATTTCTGTGCGACGATCGCAATGACTTTTTGTTTAATTTCTGGGACGGTCACGGGGAATCAGGTGGGTTGGGAAAATAGCAGGGAGACGTTGCAGTTGCCGAATCCAAACGAATTGGAAAGCACGTGTTGAAGGCGGGCTGGCCGGGCATGGCCGGCAACGTAGTCGAGGTCGCAATCCGGATCGGGCTGGTCGAGGTTGATGGTCGGTGGAATGAGGTGTTCACGAAGCGCCTGAACGCAAACGACCGCCTCGATCGCCCCGGCCGCACCGATCGCATGTCCGATCATGGATTTGGTTGATGATACGGGAATCCGGTAGGCAGCTGCGCCGAACACCGTCTTGATTGCTTTGGTTTCGGCGGAATCGTTAGCCTTGGTGGAAGTGGCGTGGGCGTTGATATAGTCGACATGGGACAGACCGGCGTCGGCCAGCGCAGCCGCCATCACGCGCGCGGCGTCTGCGCCTTCCGGCTCGGGTATCACCATGTGATGCGCACCGGAATTGCAGGCATAACCGGTGAGCTCGGCCAGAATCGGTGCGCCCCGGGCGAGGGCGTGGTCACGTTCCTCGAGTACCAAGATGCCGCCACCTTCCCCCATCACAAAACCATCGCGATCCCGGTCAAACGGACGCGAGGCCGCGGTCGGGTTGGCGTTGTTTTTCGAAAGAACCCGCATCGCGCAATAGGCGCTGAAGTTGAAGCGGGTGAGGGGAGCTTCCACGCCACCGGTCAGACATACGTCGACTTCGCCGTACTGGATTTTGCGGAAGGCCTCGCCAATCGCGTGCGCGCCCGAGGCGCAGGCGGTGGATATCACCATGTTTGGTCCCTTGAATCCGTACCGAATGGCGATTTGGCTGGCGACGGCGTTCGGGCTGACGCGAGGAACCGAAATGGGATTGGTGCGCATGAAGCCTCGTTCAAGCGTACTTTGAATCTGTTCCTCGTGAAAAAGTTGCCCGCCAAGACCCGATCCAATGATCACGCCGACCTGCTCGACCTTCTCCGGCCGGAGATCCAGTCCGCTTTGGGTCAGCGCCATTTGTGCTCCAGCCATTCCGAAATGGACAAAGCGATCGACCCGCTTGGCGAGATCCTCCGTCATATAGTTCAGGGGATCGAACCCGCGAACCTGTCCGCCGATTTTTACGGCGAACTCATCCGTGGCGAAGGCATCGACCCGGGAAATCCCTGAGCGCCCCTCCAAGTTGGCCCGCCAAAACGCTTCCACGCCGACGCCGTTCGCCGCAACCACGCCCAAACCCGTGACGACAACGCGCCGCCTATTCACCGGCCCCACTTTTTGCAGCATTGGAATTTCGATGGTGTTTTCAAGTTTCGATGGCCCTTGCTAGCCTGCACCGACCAACGCGACAAGGACGATTGCGGTGATAGGGAATGGAAACTCGACCACTCCGCCAAAACTCCGGCGGCAGCAGTAACCCTGGTTGCCCATTGCCGCCCGCAGCCGTCCACGCGCGATCGAATTCCCCCTGTTCGGTGGCCGAACACCTCTGGTGGGGGATAGAGCGATTCTTTTGATCAGTCTTGATGGTTTCAAGATGACGCGGGCGAATTAATTCTACTTTGTTGGTTTTTGAATGGGTGGTTTTCCCAGAGCGCGGCGGACGCGGCGATGGCGGTTGTCGATGTCCCGTTGACGCGCGGCGTGGCGGCGTTGGATCTGACGCAGCACTTCGGTTTCGTCGCGGGG
>JAYVMJ010000350.1:0-4432 GCA_043759025.1 Verrucomicrobiota bacterium
GCGTGAGCGCGTACGCCAGCTCCTTGGTACTGGCGCGGGCGATCGCCGGCGAAGCGATCACCAGTACGGCCGCAAATGCGGCGGTCGTTCCGAGCATCAGCCGCACAGCCACCTTCGTCGTCCGAGAACGCGATAAAAAATAAACGCCGAGCGCGCCGCCCAAAAGAAAAACCCCGGCCAGCAGGGCAAACCGGCTCAATTCAACGAGGTTCGCCACATGACCAAGGAGCTCCGGTCTCAAAAAGATGGCGATCAAGGCCACCCCCAAAAGTCCCGCGACGAGGGAAAACCCGACAAACCCCGCGCGCAAACCAGTCGCCGACGGTGTGCGCATTCCCGGCGCCAAGTATCCACCAATGATCACCGCGAGCGGGGGGAAAACCGGCAGGATATAAGGCACGAGTTTCGAGTCCGAGACGCTGAAAAAAAGCAGGATAAAGGCGGCCCAAACGAGGAGAAATGCCCTGTCCGTGTACTCGGAACGGCGCGTCCAGCCCGCCGGCAAGACGGAGCGCAGCGCGGGCCAAATAAATCCTGACCAAGGAAACAGTCCCAGAAAAATGATCGGGAGGAAAAACCACCAAGGCTGGTAGCGGCCGTGCGTCTTGGTGGTGAAGCGGAGCCAGTGCTCGTGCACGAAATAGAACCACGCCCACTCGGGGTTACGATGCGCAACCAACAAATGCCACGGCAGCGCGATCGCGGCGAAAACCATCAAACCGCTAAAGAGGTAAAACGGGCGCAAGCGCCGCCACTCATTAAACAGCAGCAGCCATAAAAACATCACCGCGCCGGGCAACAGAAAACCGATCAATCCTTTCGCCAGTGTCGCCAACGCCGCGCCCGCGTAGAGGCCGTAAAACAACCAACGCCGCCGCCGCCCGGGCGGTTCGCGCACCCCCAGCAAAAAGCAGTGGAGCGTGGCGCTGATCAATACCGACACGACCATATCGGTCAGCAGAATCCGGGCGTGGGCAAAATAGAGCAGCGATGTCGCCTGCACCACCGCCGCCCACCAACCAGCGTCGCGTCCTCCCAGTGAGCGTCCCGCCGCGTACGTCAGCAAAACCCCCAGCGCGGCAAACAACGCCGGAGTAGCCCGCGCCGCCGCTTCACCGAATCCGAAAGTTTTCAGGCTCCCGGCAACGAGCCAATAGGTCAGCGGCGGCTTCTCAAAATATTTAATGCCGTCGAGTCGCGGCGTCACAAAATCCCCGGTGGCGAGCATTTCGCGCGGGATTTCTCCGTAGCGGGCTTCGTCGGGATTGGCCAGCGGCGTAAATCCCAGCCCGAAGCCGAAAAGCGCAAAACAAATAACCAGCAGCCAGCGGACATCGCGGGACGCGGAATGAGATTCGATTTCGGTGGAGTGCGGAGGGACGGGCAAGGCTACATCCATAATAGCCTTTTAGCTTACTCGTCCACCCCTGACCGCGTGCTGGCCGCCAGATTACAAAATTGTCAGCCGGCACCAACTGCGATCCGGCCGGGAAAAAGCAGACTGATGGTCGTCCCCCGGCCGGGAGTGCTGGCCACGGATACTTCGCCCGCATGGAGGTCCATGATTGACTTGACGATCGCGAGCCCCAGCCCGAAACCGGGATTCGGCGTGGATGATTCGCGTTCTTCATTCGCGGCTTGGTAGAACCGCTCAAAAACATGCGGCAGATCATCGGCGGATATGCCCGTGCCGGAGTCAGAAACCTCGACCTCCGTCATGCCAGTTTGGCCGGGACGAACGGTAAGGTCGATATGCCCACCGTGCGGGGTATGGCGCAGGGCATTGTCCACCAAATTGCTCAGCGCGCGGCGAAACAGCATTGAATCGCAGTAAATTTCCGTCTGCCCGCGAACAGAAATAACCACTCCGCGATCCGCCCCGGCCGCTTCGAAAAAATCGGCGACGGCGGCGCACTCCGTCGCGGCGTCGAGCGGTTGTCGCTTTAGGCCCGTCTCCGGTTGGTCAGCCTTGGCAATGAAAAGCAACGTGTCGATCAGCCGGGTGATGCGGCCATATTCCTCCAAGCTGGATTCGAGCACCACCCGGTACTCGTCAGGCGTGCGCGGCCGGTTGAGGGCAACTTCCGCCTCGCCGCGCAGATTATTGATCGGCGTTCGCAATTCATGGGAAAGATCGGTGGAGAAACGGCCCAGCCTCCGGAAAGAGCCGGCGAGCCGCGCCAGCATGGCGTCGAATTCCCTGACCAGTGGAGAAAGTTCGACCGGCCAGTGTGTCCCCTCAAAACGCGACGCCAGTTTCGAAGCCTGCACCCGCGCCGCCGCCTCCGTCAGTGACTGAATCGGCCGCAACGCCGCCCGCGTAATGAAATAAGCGAGGATCGCGGAGATCAAAAGCGCCAGGGAAAAAACCACCGTGATCCTCTGGCGAATCTGCCGGATGAGGGTGAAATCGTCGGTCACGTCGAACGCGACCTGCAGCTGAATCCTTCGCCTGTCCGGATTCACGGTCGCTTCTATTTTCGTCATCAGGAAATGGGGCGCGCCTTCGATGTGCCAGTAAGCGGCCGGCTGGCCCGATTCAGGGAACGCATTCGCGGGGGGCGCCGCGGGATTTTCGGTTTCGAACAAGATTTTTCCCGACTGATCCAGGATGCGAACAAAGAAAAACTGGTCGGCGGTAGGCGCCCTGATTTGGTCCATCACCGCGGAAGGCTTGGTGTTTGGATCCTCAAACCATTTCCGCAGGAGGCTGGCCTGCTGGTTCACGATATCGCGGCCGTCAGCGTCGAGGTGGCTCGTGATGGTGCGCAGGAGAAAAAACAGGGCGCCGCCAATCAGCAAGGCGACGGCCAGAATTTGCAGGCCGATCAACCGGACGGTCATCGACCAGGGACGAGGAGAACGCTTCACGGCGAAAAGCTCAGGGGTTGCGGACCTCCAATACATATCCAACTCCACGCATCGTATGGATCAATTTCTGCGGGAAAGGATCGTCCATTTTCTTCCGCAGCCGCCGGATGGCGACCTCCACGACATTGGTCTCACTATCGAAGTTAACGTCCCACACCTCCTCCGCAATCACGGTGCGAGAGAGCACTTCCCCGCGACGACGAACCAAAAGGGCCAGCAGATTGAATTCCTTGGCGGTCAGCTCCAACCGTTGGCCGTCGCGCATGGCCCTGACTCTCGGCAAATCCAGCTCCAAATCGGCGATCCGAATGATTCGCTCCAGCGGCTGGTTTCCGCGCCGTAGAATCGTCCGCAAACGCGCCAATAACTCGGAAAAAGAAAACGGCTTGACCAGGTAGTCGTCAGCCCCGAGTTCAAGACCCTTTACGCGCTCAACCACCGTATCCCTCGCGGTGAGACAAATCACCGGGGTCGTACAGCCCGATTCCCGCAAGGCCGCGAGAATACTGAATCCATCGAGCACCGGCAGGCTGATATCCAAAATGATCGCCCCGAATGTTTCCGTTCGCGCCAGGGTCAACCCTTCATCGCCGCGCGTGGCTACCGCCGTCGTAAAGCCATTTTCCTCCAAGCCGCGGCGCACGAACGCCGCAGTCTTCGGTTCGTCCTCAACCAATAGCACGCGCATGATTTACTTTGTGCCGGCGACGCCGGGATTGGCAAGGAACGTATTCAGCGCTTAAGAAGACCCTGGCTCGCGAGGGTCAACGAACGCATCGCCCGCGGATAAAAACGACGCCGGCTTTTTCTTCACCTCCCGCCCCATGTACAGAATA
This sequence comes from Verrucomicrobiota bacterium, assembly GCA_043759025.1. GTDB lineage: Bacteria > Verrucomicrobiota > Verrucomicrobiia > Opitutales > Opitutaceae > Lacunisphaera. The sequence continues at coordinate 3,708 of JAYVMJ010000350.1, forward strand.
TTCTTATCGTCACTTTCCACCCCGTGGAAGTTTTCGCCGGGTTCCTTGACGGTCCGCCTGCCGCTCGTGCGTTGGCGCAGGCACGAGAGCATTTTCAGGATCGAAACGCTGGGCTCCGTCCCGCGAAACGCATTGAAGGCAAAGCCCTGTTGACCAGCTGCGCCTTCAACTCGTCCGGTCTGATGAACATCTCCCACACAGGGAGGATCGGCGGCGTAAAAGCCCGGCGCTTCCATTCCTGCCCAATTTTGATTGCGAACAGCTTGCTCGCAAAAACCTGGTCGCGCGTGTCGAAACAGAAAATACCGCCCGGTTGAAAAACCCGCGCGATTTCCGCAATCATCTTCGGCAAATCGCGCGCATGTTGAGCACCTCACCGCAAAACCCGGCATCAAAATTCGCTTCGCCCACGCCGCGGCGGAAATTAGTATTCAGCCCCGGTTGTCATGGTGCCCGGAGTGGCCGGGCCTGACCGGAGACTGAGGTTGATTCAACCGACGGGTGCCTCGTCCATCAGCCGATCGAGACCCACTTCAGCGAACCGATAGGGATCGAATCTTCCCTCGAAAATCAGTTGGTTCGCTCGAATCGCAGGGCCCGGATTTCCGCTGCATACGGCTTAGCCCTAATGCCATTCGGGGTTTCAACGTTGCGGAGCGAGGAGTTTGAAAATGAGCGGGCCTTGGGTTGAAGGCTGGTCGAGCTTGCGGGGCCAACTGCAGACC
>JAYVMJ010000351.1:0-10184 GCA_043759025.1 Verrucomicrobiota bacterium
CAGCCCGCCGGTCACGACAGTTACGGAAACGGTGCAAACGGTCACTGTTGGCACCGTGCTTTCCATTACCCCGCAGATCTCCAGCGACGGCCTGATCACGCTGGATCTGACGCCGGCGGTCAGTCGGCTGGTGCGAATTTCCTCTTCGGCCACCGGCGATACCAACGCCCCGGTCATCGATATCCGCCAAGCGTCCTCGATCGTCCGCGTGCGGGATGGCGCGACCATCGTGATGGGCGGGCTTGTGCAGGACACGGCGTCGTCCACGCACCGCAAGATTCCCATCCTCGGCGACATTCCGCTGCTCGGAAAAGCATTTTCGGGTGAATACAAATCTTCCGAACGCACGGAACTCGTTTTTTTCCTGACGCCACGGATCGTACACGACGCCGCCACCGAGACGTCCGTGAAGGTAGCCACCATCACCAAGTAGAATTCTCCGCCGCCGTTGCCATGATTCATCAGACCTACAAAGTTCTGCTAGTCGAGGACGTGCTGCTGATCGCCAAGATCACGGAGCAGATGTTGAAGAAGTCGCCGACGCACACGTACGTGTCGACCCACAAGACGCGTCTCTCCGACTCGATCACGGCGCTGAAAGCGGAGGACTTTGACGTTATCCTGCTCGACCTGAATTTGCCCGACAGTCGCGACCTCGCCACGCTCACCGCCATTGTGGAGGCTGCACCCGAGGTTCCGATCGTGGTGCTCACGGCGACCGGCAGCGACGAGGTCGGTTTGCGCGCCGTGCAGATGAGCGCCCAGGATTTTTTGCTCAAGGGCGATTTCAATTACCTGACGCTGGATCGCGCGATCATTTATGCGATTGAGCGTCATCGCTTGCAGCGTACGATCCGTCAGCTTGCGGTGCTCGACGAACTCACCGGCCTCTACAACCGGCGCGGTTTCAACACGCTCAATCCCGATGTCTTGCAACGCGTGCAACGCGGCGAATCACGCGGTTACCTTTGCTTTTTCGACTTGGACCGATTCAAGCAGATCAACGATCAGCTCGGACACGCGAAGGGCGACGACGCTTTGAAGGAGTTTGCCGCGACCTTGCGCGCCGTGTTTAGGAAAGACGCGCTACTCGTCCGTCTCGGTGGCGACGAATTCATCGCAATGGGCGTCGAGCAGCAAGCCGGGCAGATCGGGGAAACGCTCAAGGCGTTGGAAACCGTGTTGAATGCCCGCAACGTCCAAGGCACCTCAGGGTTCAATCTCCAATCGAGCGCAGGCGTGACCTATTTTGACAAGCAAGGTCCCTTTTCAATGGAAGAGCTCACTGCCGCTGCCGACGCAGAGCTTTACAAGGATAAAGAGAGTCGCCGATTCGAGCGCAGGCAGCGATCCACGGACCTCCAGCCACACGAGGATCGGTCATGAATTCGAATTCCGCACTCCCTTACGATCTAGGCGTGGAAATGGCCATGCGGTTACGTTACGCCTGTGAGGCCCACGACAACACCATCGGCAGTCATTTGGATCGCGTAACCCGTTACACTTGTGAAATGGGCCGTTTGATGGGTTTGTCCGTGGCGCGGCAAATCGAGCTTTATTATGCAACGCCCTTGCATGACTTGGGGAAAATCGGCGTTCCCATTGATTTGCTGAATAAACCCGGCGCGTTATCGACGGCCGAAATGGACGTGATCAAGCAGCATACCCTGATCGGCCATCGCATGCTCGACGGCAGCGAATGGGCGGCGATGCGTTGCGCGGCCCTTATCGCGCTCTCCCACCACGAATGCTGGGATGGCAGCGGTTATCCGCATGGATTGAGCGGTGCGTACATTCCGCTCGATGCACGAATTGTCGCCGTGGCGGACGTTTACGATGCACTGATTTCCCGCCGCACGTACAAACCGGCGTGGGAGGAAGACAAAGTCATGAGCGAGATGCGGCAGATGCGTGGAATTAAATTCGATCCGGAAATTTTGGATCTCTTTATGGACAATCTTCCCAGCATCGTCGCTTCGTCCGACGCGGCACTGCAAAGTATGCTGCACTGAGGTGAAAACGGCTTTATTGCTGGGGTTAATGCTTGGCGGAGTTTTCGCGGAGAACTCCAGCTAAAGTTTTTCTGAACATTAGGAGAGGAATTGGGTCCGTACGGGAAATCGCCCGTGATAACTTCTCCTTTTCCTCCTTATCCGGCGGAAGCTAACCCGTTGGCTGGGTTAACCCGTTGTATTCGACATATCTGTTTGCTTCGCGAGCAAGGTAACGTCGCAGAAGCTCAGCAAGTCGAACAAAACGAATTCGCCAATACTTTGCGCGATCTCCGTCTGGCGCATGGTCCGGAAATTTTGCCTGAGAGCGAGTTGCGGACCATGTTTGCCGCCGAGCAAAAGCGGGTGGAGGATGCCGTGGTTTTATCCGAACTTCTCATTCCACAACTGGTCAAATCCTTTGGGAACTCTGCGCTGCCGGTTGCTCAATCGCCGCGATCGGTTGCGATTCCCGCAGCCAGTCCGCGCGACTCGTCGGTTCCCATTCCGAAAGCGGCCGCCGCCGCCGGGGTGTCACCGATGATCGCCGACCTGCTTGATGCCATGTTGGCGTCCGAGCGCGGCGGACGTCGTCCCTTGTCCTCATCCGCCGGCAGCTGATTTCACCACCCACTCCCCTAAACAATATGATTACCACGACCATCGATAAGAAGACCAGTACCAGCAGTCTTGAAAGTCCGGCCATTTCGGCCCGTGTTGAAGATACTTCCCTCGCTCGCAAGCCCACTGAACGCAAACGGGTATTAGTGGGCTTTGATTTGGGTACGAACGCTTCCTGCGTTCTGGCCGGTTCCGCCGACGCGAAGGACGTATCTGTCAGCAAAATCATTCCGACGGTGGTGGGGTACGCTCGCGAGGGATTGGTCGATGGCATCATCGCCAACAATGCCACGATCCTGATTGGCGAGGAAGCGCTGGCCCATCGCTTGCAGCTCAAAGTGATCGCGCCCTTGGAAGACGGCGTCATCGCGCATCCGGCCGCCGCCAAGGACTTCATCAAACGTCTCCGAGCCATCATTGATCCCAGCGGTTTGGCGGAGATTCGCGTCGTCGTCGGCGTGCCGGCCAATGCCGCTGATCCCGCGCGTGAGGACATTCGCAACTGTGCCGCGGGCGTATTTGACCGCGTGCTGCTCATTCCCGAGCCATTTCTCGCCGCGCTTGGTTTCCGCGATGAAAGCCGCCTCGGCCAGTCCGCCTATGTTGACCCGGTCACCAATTCGTTGTTCATCGACATTGGCGGCGGCACGAGCGACTTGTGCCTCATTCAGGGTTTCTTCCCGACGGCGGAGGATCAGATCAGCCTGCCGTTTGCTGGCGACTCGATCGACAAATTGATCGAGGATGAACTCCAGCGCACTTATCCGAACAACGGCCTGTCTCGTGCGACGATCCGCCAGATCAAGGAACAGCATTCGTACGTCGGACCGATCCGCAAACCGATCGACGTGAAGGTGCTGATTGGAGGCAAGAGTCACACGCTGGAACTGGGCGAAGTCATCGGCCGCGCCTGCAACCAGTTGTTGGAAAAAATCTATCCGGCGCTCACCACCTTGATCAGCCGAGCCTCGTCCGATTCCGTGGCGCAACTTCTGCAAAACATTGTCGTCACCGGCGGCGGCAGTTGCATTCGCGGTTTCGATACCGTGTTGCAGCAGAAACTCACGGCTGATGGTTTTGAGGCCCCGAGAGTCCGGCTCGCCGGTCAGGATTACAAACGCTTCGTGGCGGTCGGTGCGCTCAAGGCCGCCCGCTCCGCCCGCGAAGACCAGTGGCAACATCTGCTCGCTTAATATTTCGAAAATAGTTTTCCGCCCTCGACCCCCGCCGATAAAAATCGACGGGGGTTTTGTTTTCCTAAATTCGGTTTCTTCCGGACTCGTGCGACCGTGACGGTGTGCGGTTACCGAACGGTTTGTGCATCGGCCAGGGCTACGGTCGGATACAGCACATTTTTTGGGATAGGTACCGACGCGTGAAAATCAAAGGTCACTTCGCTTGGCGCTTCGTTTTTAACCGGAATCTCAAGCTCGATTTCTTCATTGGCCTGTAACTGTCCGGATCGGTGGATGGAACCGGTTAATACCTCGAATTTCCAAAGTAAGCCCGATGGATTCTTAGCCCGCAGCGTTAAGCTCGGTTGCCAGGATTTTATGAGCAGCTTGCGCTGGATGCCGTCATCTTTAACCAAATCCGAAAAGTGATAAAGGATGGGTACGGGTGACTCTCCCGGCCGCAACGCGCGATAGGCGGCAACGCTATAGGCGCTGTTTTCTTCACCCTTGAACAACCACGTTTTGCCGATGACGCGACCTTCCCGGCCCTTGAACATAAACGCCGGCACAACCAGCCAAGCGTCGGTGTTGACCGTTGCCACTTCCGCGCTCACGGCATTTAAATCGGAAAAGCGCTCCACGGTTGCGAGCCGCGGCTGATCGAGGCGATAAAAGACTCCTTCCGCATAGTTAATCGGGAAAGCCAGTCTCAACGGGGCGCCGGATCGATCGAGTCTGTCGGTCCATGTTCGCCAGTGGTGATAAAGGATCGTGGCCATGGACGAGCGGGGTTTGGTCATGACCTGCCAGGCGGCTTGGTACGTGCGTAATTGGACGGAGGTAAAAACCTGCGCGGTCGACGCCACGATTACGACCCAAAGCATCAGTTGCATGCGCCGCCTCAGCTGACAGATCCCCCACGCACCTACTACCGCGATCCATGGGGCGACCAGCACAATGAAACGAAAAGCCCAAAGGTGCCATTGGACCAACGCATGTTGTATCAGAAGATAGATGACCACGCCTGTGCTCCAAACCAGAATCTGGGATGCCAGGGGATTGCGGCGCCTGTGCAAACCGGCGATGAGCACACCAAATAAAAACACGACAACCGCCAATATCCCGCACGATAAAACATCGGCATCGGGTCCGGCTTGATACAGGGCACCACCGGCGACGATCCGCCTCGGTATCCCATGTGCGAAAAGATAGGGATCATCCTGCATCGGCAAAAGCGGGAGCAGTTTTTTCCCAAAACCCGCCGACGCTGCTTGAAACCAAACCGGCTGCGCGGTGGGATCGAAAAGCTGGATGGCGGACGTTTCCAGATTCAGGCCTAATTTTTCCACGTGCTGCCTCGGAGTCAGCGGGCCGCCATGGTGCAGCAGCACGGCCTCATGCGGTCCGAAAAGCGATTTATAGTCCGTGAGATTCCGATAATAACTGGGCCCAACAAATACCGCCAGCCCCAGAATCGCCGCGACCAGGGTTGGCCGCCATATCTGCCATCGCCACTCGCGCCGGGAAATCAGCCAGACAACCCACAGCACGGCACCCGGAGCGAGGTAGAAGAGCGTGCCCTTCGAGCCCCACGCCAATCCGAAACCGATGCCAGCCATCCAAGAGCTCTCTCTGCGATTCCACGCCCGGTGCCACAATACATAGCTCGCGGAAAAAACACCCGCAGTGAAGAGGTCGCTTTGTATAGTGGTGAATTGTACTGCAACATTTGCCATGCCCAAAACAATGGCGACCGCTCCGAGTGCGCTGCGGCGTCCGAGTCCGGCGAGACGTGCCAGTCCGAATGTTGCGGCAAGCAGCAATACGCCACCGATTAGCTGGCTCAGGGGGGCGAGGAGGAAGCCCCCGTTGGTGGCACCCAACAGCCAGGTGATAATCAAATCCGGGCCCACCGGCATATAGTTCAACCGGGGATCATCGGTGTGGCTGCTCGCAATCCGCGCGTCCTGCAACCACTGGCCGATGCGGGGAAGACGGTAGGTCATCGCGTCAAATATCGAGGGCTCGGCTTGCGCGGCCAGAATCGCCAAAAATGATACGATCAGGATCAGCAAAATAATTATCCAGCTCTCTGGTGTGCCGCTGCGCAAAAATCTCCACCAAACGGCCAGCCAGTTGGTCCATTGATGGCCGTCATCTTTCCATTTCCGTCGAAAAGTCAGCAGCGCTACGAGACCGACCACGTGAAAGAGCAAGAAACCATTTCGACCCATGCCGCCAAACATTCCCAGCAGGATTCCGGAAAAAACAATCCACGAAAGCCCAAGCAGCACCCACGCCAGCGACGATTCCAATAATCCCTTTTTGGTTAAACCCGCTGCGCAAACACCAATCCATGCCGCCACCGCAATCAACAGGGCATCGACGCTAAATATCGCGAGGGACATGAATGTCGTCGAACGCTAGCCGGCACTGCCGCCGGTTAAAGGAATTTGTGGAATACACGTGAGGTTCGCAAGGGAAGGCGCGGGATGGGTGGCTTGACCGAATGGAGCTGCAGCGACCTCGCTGCAGATTCCCTGCGGCCGAGGTTTTATTTTTTAGCAGCGTTCAGGTCTAACCGATGCGCCCTTTTCTTTTTGAGGGACCTTCGGAATTGTTCATTCCTGCTGGTCGGGCGGTTCCTCCATCCAGTCGGGAATCTGCCTCATAACCTGAAATTGTGCTGCATGGTTGAAGCCACAAGCCCGATAGAAATCAACCTGATCGGCGGTCCAGAGTATCAGTACAGTGCTGACAAAATTGGGATGGGAGCGGATGACGGTGAGGAGCCATTGCCCCAGTCCTTTTCGCTGAAATTGTGGTTCGATAACGACATCTACCACGATTGCATAAACCGCACCGTCGGTCAGGACGCGCGCAAATCCAATTTGCCGGGATTCCTGCTTGAGCGAAGAACAAACACTTTGGCTGAGTGCTCGTTCCGTTTTTTCCATGGGGCGCGATGACGCCCAATAGGTGGTCGAAAGCAACCGCTGGACGGTCGGAACGTCGACGTCGGACAATTCATCGGAAAGCCAAAAACTGTCTTTATACCATTTCATGCCTCTACCGCATTTCGTGTGAAGAGGGAGGGTGCTGAAGGCAAATTAAAGCAGAATGGTGTCGCTTCATTCGCTTTGGGTCCGATACCCCGGAGCTTCCCCCGGCTTGGATTGTTGTAGGAGACAAGCAGCTTTACGCCGCGATGGCATTTCGAATCGCGGGATAAACCCGCTCCTACAGTTGAAGAGATGCCTGGTTGCATGGGCTGTCTTGATCAATGCCCCGGCGCTTGCTCCGGGGATCTTTGCTTGAATTCGCACAAAAAAGCCGGCGGATGAACCGCCGGCTTTGGTTTCAGAGATAAACGTGAACGGCTCAGACCGATTCCAGCAGCTTGTACAGGCGTGCGACCATCGGCGTCGCATCTTCGAGCATACCGGCGGAGATCAGCGCATTGTCGAGGATTTGCTCGGCAACGAGCTTCGCTTTTTCAGGTGCGCTCGTGTGCGTTTCGAACAGGCGCTTCATCACGGCGGAACGCGGGTTGATCTCGAGGTTCACCTTTTGCGGTACGTCCGCACCGTCCTTGTTCATCGCCTTCATCATCCGGCGCATGTGGGCGGACATGAATTTATCGGCGTTAATCGCGAGGGCGGGCGAGTCCACGAGGCGGTCGCTGGCTTTTACCTCCGCGACGCGGTCACCCAGCGATTCCTTGAGCCAAGTGGTAAGCGTCTTGGTGTCGTCTTCGCTGAGCGAACCTTCCCCTTTCGGAATATCGGACAGCTTCACATCGGCATGGTCGGCGGAGATGAGCTTTTTGCCGTCGAATTCACGGACGTTGTTCATCACGTATTCGTCGACGGGCTCGTAGCAGAACAGCACTTCCAGATTGCGGGCCTTGAAGGCTTCGAGATACGGACCGCTCTCGATTGCGGCGCGATTGGCGCCCACGAGGTAATAAATTTCCTTCTGCTCCGAACCTATGCGGGAGACGTAATCGGTGAGCGAAGTGGACTTGGTCTTTTCCGTGAGCGACGATTCGAAGCGGAGCAGTTTCATCAACTGATCCTTGTGCGTGAAGTCGAGCGCCGCGCCTTCCTTCAGGAAAATGCCGAACTGCGAGTAGAACTTCGCGAAGGAATCGGGACGCTGGGTGGCTTCCTCGTCGATGAATTTCAGGAAACGCTTCGTGATGACCTTGTTCAGTTTTTCGATCAGCGCCTTGTCCTGCATCGTCTCTCGCGAGATGTTGAGCGGGAGATCCTCGCTATCGACGACGCCCTTCAGGAAACGCAGCCATTCGGGCAGCAGGTCCTTCGGCGCGGCATCGATCAGAACTTTGCGGCAATAGAGTGAAACGGAGGGCTCCAGACGGGAAAGACCCATCTTTTCAGTGTTTTCCTGCGGCACGAAAAGCAGGGCATTGATCGCGAGCGGGGCGTCGGCGCTGAAGTGCAGACGCAGGCTCGGGTCTTCGTAGGCGTGGGCCTGGAATTTATAGAACTCGTTGTATTCCTCGTCCTTGATTTCGTTTTTGCTACGCAGCCAGAGTGCCGTGACGGTATTGATGTGTTTGCCGTTGAGGTTGACGGGAAACGAAACGAAGGCGCTGTAACGTTCGAGGATACTCTTGATGCGTCCATCGTTCGCGTACTCGGAGCAGTCGTCCTTGAGCTCGATTACGATCTTGGAACCGCGGGTGAGGCCTTCGACTTCCTCAACCTCGTAACTGCCGGAGCCATCGCTCGACCAGACGTGGCCGGGTTCGGCGGTCTTCCATGAGCGGGAGTAAACCTTAACGGTTTTGGCCACCATGAAAGCTGAATAAAAACCGACGCCGAACTGGCCGATGAGATTGGTGTTCTTCGCGCCGCCATCGCCGAGGGCTTTGAGGAAAGCCTTTGAGCCGGAGTGGGCGATGGTGCCGAGATTTTCGACCAGCTCGTCCCGGGTCATGCCGACGCCGGTATCCTGGATCGTGAGGGTCTTGGCCTTGTCGTCGGTGGTGAGGTTGATTTCAAGGGTGAGCTGATCGTCGGCGACGTCCTTCTCCGTCAGTTGCGTGTGGCGGAGTTTTTCCAAGGCGTCGGAGGCGTTCGACACCAGTTCACGGACGAAGATTTCCTTCTCCGTGTAGAGCGAATGGATGACGATATCGAGCAGCTGCTTGATCTCGGCTTGGAACTCGAATTTTTGCGGTGTAGCGGTGGACATGGCGTTGGAAGGGTTGAAGGGGGAGATAGAGGCTGTCGAACGTAGTGGTCGCCGGCTAAAAATCAAGCGGGGCGATGGGGTGGTAGTGCCCTAATTTGGTTCTCACTTCCGTCCATCGCTTTTCGCATTTTCACGCTGAAATCACTGAGCTTAACCCGCTTATTTCACACTCAAAATGATAACGGACGACACTCTGTTTACTGGAGCCGCAGCGACCCCGCTGCGGTTGACAAGCGAACCACGGCGGGGTCGCCACGGCTCCATGAAATTTCCGGGTTAAGGCTAATGCCATTCGGGGTTTCACCGTTGAGGGGCGAGGATTTTGAAGGATAGCGAGCCTTGGGTCGAGGGCTGGTCGAGCTTGCGTGGCCAGCTGCAGACAGGCTGGCGCACGGCACGAGGACAACTTCTCGGGACTTTTCTTCGGTGGGTGAGCAAGCTTTGGACGCGGGTCCAGAAGCGCGCGACGAGGGCGCGCTGCTGTCCGGCACTGAGCAGATCTTCGCCCAGTTCCAACGTGAGCCAGAGCGTGCGGACCAGTTCGAGCAGCTTCACAAAGCTCACCTGCAACACCGGCACGGCGGCGCCCGCCGCCTCAGCCCGCGTCTGCGCGATGAGCGCGGTGGCCACGACGAGCGCCGCCACTTCCTGCGCCGCTGTTTCCGGCGTGTGGCTCTGCAGCAACTCACCGGTGCGCAGTTCGAGCTTCATTTCGCGGTAATACAGTTCGTGCTGCCAGCGTTGCGCGTACTTGCGCGCGAGTTCGAGGGCCGGGGCCGTTTGCGGGTCCAGCAAACTCGTCCATAATCGCAAGGTCTCCGCCCCGCGCCCGGGCCGGCCCACCGCCACCCGCACCTCGCGCACGCGCAACTGGCGCAGGACGCGCCGCTGTTTTTTCGGATCGTGCACCGGCACCTCGAGCAAGGTGCTGCCATCGGCCAACCGCACCACGCGCGCGCCTTGATGTTTTTGCGCACCCGGACCAGATAATGACTGCCCACGGCCGTGCAGCGGGTCTGCACCTGATCGACCATCGCGGCGCAGCCGTAGAGCCGGTCCGCGAGGAGCAGCGCGCCCTTGGGCAATTGCGCCAACAACTCCAGCGCGAGCGCCCACTCCGATTCGCCCTGCCGGCCGAGCGCCAGCGGATTGTGCAGTCCCACTTCGAGCAGCA
>JAYVMJ010000352.1:0-9268 GCA_043759025.1 Verrucomicrobiota bacterium
GCCCGAAACCACGCGGGAAAAATCCGCAAACTTCAGTGGTTACTTTCCGAGGTAATCACGGCGCGGCGCCAATCGTGGGATTTAATCTATACTAACGGACAGAGCGCGCTCGCCCGAGTGGTCTGGCATGCTGCCGGCGAATCGGCGCGGCGCGTGCATCATCATCACACCGCCGCCGATGCCGGCGAACAAGCGACCTGGTCGGGCGGATTCCGCCACGTCCTGCGCGAGGCGAACGAACTCGTCGCCTGCAGCCGTGCGACTCGCGATGCCATCAATCACGCCGTCAAGCGCACCAATACCGTTTATCTTCCGTACCTCACTCGTTGTCCGGTGAGTGGCGAAACCGTGAAAGAGATCGAACCGCGCGCCACGTTGAATTTCGGGTTTATGGGCCGCCTGATCGGCGAAAAAGGCATCGATGCAATTTGCCGGCTGAGTGCCGATCCGACTCTCGCGCATATAATCTGGCATCTTCACGGTGCAGGTCGGGATTACCCGCCGGACTTTTTTCACCCATGGCCTCGCGTCGTTTACCACGGGGCTTACGTCGGAACCGCCGCCCAAGCCGCCGCGTTCGCGCAACTCGACGCCGTCGTGCTTTTCTCCGTCCACAATGAAGGCATGCCGTTGAGCCTGATTGAAGCCATGTCCGCGGGGCTTCCGTGGATCGCGACCGATCGCGGTGGCACCCGGGAACTCGCGGTCAGCCCGGCGAATTGTGTCGTCGTTTCTCATCCGGCGAGCGACGTGGATCTCCGTCATGCCATCAACGAACTTAGCGTTCGTATCCGCAACGGCGTTACCTCCCGGGTGGCGCAGCGGGCCGGTTACGACAAAAACTTTTCCCCGTCGGTCGTCGGGGGTCGTTGGATGGAATTCATCGAAGCCCATCTTCCCGCCTCGCCCACGTCGTCGCTGACCGCAGCCAACTTGTTGCCCGCCGTTCCTTCCGTCCCATGATTCTCTTCGCTCATCCCACCGGCAACGCCAATGCCCGGCATGCCGCCCTCGCCCTGCACCGCGCCAATCTGCTCGGTGAATTCTGGACGTGTCTCAATTACCGGGATCAATCCATTCTCAACCGGTTCCTTCCCCGTCCATTGATTCGCCAGCTGCGCCGCCGCGCGAACCCCCAGGAACTGCAGCCTTACCTGCATACATTTCCTTTTCGGGAGTTGATGCGCCTGCTCGCGCCCCGCGCTGGCCTGAACGATTTGGTCCGACATGAAACCGGCATATTCAGCGTCGATTCCGTTTACCATTCGCTTGACCGGCACATCAGTCGCCGGCTGGCCGATCCGCAATTCGAGGCGGTTTACGCCTACGAAGATGGAGCCGAGCATGCTTTTCGCGCCGCCTCGCGGTTGGGCCGCCTCGCTTTCTACGATTTGCCGATCGGCTATTGGCGTGCCGCCCGCTCAATCCTCACTGAGGAAGCCGCGCTCAAACCCGAATGGGCCATCACGCTCAACGGCAACAGGGACAGCCAGAGCAAAGCAGATCGCAAGGACAGCGAGCTCGCGCTGGCCGATGTCGTGTTTGTCGCCAGCAGCTTTACGCATCGCACCTTGGAATCGGCGCCGTCGTTCAAGGCTGCCGTCGTGGTGACGCCCTACGGCGCACCGGACTTTCCGTCCGTTCCACCCGCTGCCGCGAGCCGGCCTCCGGGAGAAAAGCTGCGGGTGCTCTTCGTTGGTTCGCTGGGCCAGCGCAAAGGATTGAGTTACCTTTTTGACGCCTGTCGCCAGCTCGAAGGCGCAGTGGAACTTACCGTAATTGGCACCCGCCCGCTCGTCGACTGCCCGGCCCTTGATCGGGAACTCGCCAACGTCCGGTGGATTGCGAGTTGCCCGCACTACCAGGTTCTGGCGGAAATGGCTGCGCATGACGTATTTGTTTTTCCCTCCCTGTTTGAAGGCTTCGGTCTCGTGCTGCTTGAGGCAATGGCCATGGGGCTCCCCATCATCACCACTCCGCACACCGCCGGCCCCGACCTTATCGAGGAAGGTCGCGAGGGTTTCATCGTTCCGATCCGGAATGCCAACGCCATCGCAGAGAAACTTGCGCTGCTCCATGCGGACCGCACCTTGCGCGATGAAATGAGCGTCCACGCCCGCCGGCGCGCCGCGGAATTCACCTGGGACGATTACGGCGCAAAGTTGTCCGCCTGCATTCAAACCGCACTCGCGAATCGCACCACTTCATCGCATGCTTAAAGCGATCAAATTCCTCCTTTGGACGTATTGGGTGCTGCTCATCTTCGAGGGCGCTTTGCGCAAATGGGTATTTCCCGGAGCCGCCGACGCGCTGCTCATCATCCGCGATCCCATCGTTATTTTAATCTACGCGATCGCAATCTTTGGACGGGTTTTCCCGATCAATGGATTCGTCCTCGCGGTCGGCGCCCTGACCGCCGCGTCCGTCGCCGCAAGTTTTATCGCCGGGCAGCACAACCTCATCGTGATGCTCTACGGATTGCGGATAAATTATCTTCACCTTCCGCTGATTTGGGTAATGGCCGAGGTTTTGGACGTGCGAGATGTGCGCCGTTACGGGATTTTCATCCTGATCATCGCGATCCCCATGGCCCTCATCATGGTGGAGCAATTCCGTTCGCCGATCAACGCCCGCATCAATCAGGGCGTGGGCGGAACGGAAGGCGGCCAGATTTTCGGCGCTGACGGGAAAATCCGCCCTCCCGGCTTCTTTGCGTTCATCACCGGACCGCAACTTTTTCTTCCCCTTGCCGCGGCTTTCTTCTTTTATCAGACGAGCGTAAAGCGCCAGCTGCCCTGGCTTATTTTGCTCGGCGCGGGTATTTCAATCGCGATTTCCCTGCCGGTTTCCATTAGCCGGACTGCCGTCCTCGCCACCGGGCTCGTCGGTGCGACGTTTGCATTCACCCTCCTGTTCGGGAGCAAGCGGGCCGGAGCCTTGCTCCGCACTGGATTGCTGATGGGCGGATTGCTCGTCGGTCTTTCCTTTCTCCCGATTTTCAGCGAAGGCCGTGACGCTTTTCTTTCCCGCTGGCAAACCGCCGCGAGTAGCAATCAGGGAGACGCGGTGCAGAATATCTCGGACCGGGTATTGGGGGGATTTTTTCAACCCTTCGGGATGATGAAAAATACCCCGCTTTTCGGCGCGGGCATCGGCGTCGGCTCCAATGTCGGTGCTCGGTTGCTTTCCGGCAAAGTTGGCTTTCTGCTGGCCGAGGACGAATGGAGCAAAATTTTCCTCGAACTTGGCCCGATTCTGGGGCTTGCCTTCATCGGCTTCCGAATCGGGCTCACCTGTTATCTCGGGTTCGTTTCGCTCCGAGCGCTGGTCTTCCGCCGCGAGGCCCTGCCGATTCTGCTTTTTTCCGCCGCCGGCGTCGCCGTTTTTGAATATCAATGGGGACCGCCCACCATTTTGGGTTTCGCGGTTCTCGGTGCCGGCATGATCCTTGCCGCGCTAAAACCCGCACCCGTGGACGATCCGCTGACAGAAACGCCCGAACACCGTCCGGAATCGACACCCCTCCCCCCCGCCATTCCACCCACCAATACCCATCGTCCGCCGGTTTTGTCCAAGTTGCCCGCATGAAGGTTCTCCTCGTCACCAACTATGGACCCGACCGACAGGAAAGCATGCTGCGTTTTGGACGAATGCTCGCCGAGGGTCTGCCGTCGCTGGGCATCCAACCGATCGTGGTCGCCCCAGAAGCGCGGCTGACGAAACTGACTCCGAGCTATCGCTATTCGGGCTGGCCAAAGTATCTCGGGTATATCGATAAGTTTTTTCTTTTCCCGCGTTTTCTCCGGCATGAAATCCGCCGCCATCGTCCGGACGTCGTGCACATCATCGATCACGCCAACAGCGTGTATGCGAACGCGGCCGGCGAACGACCGGTCGTCGCCACATGCCACGATTTGATGCAAATCCGCGCGGCCTTGGGAGAAATCCCACAACAGCGTCTCGGCTTATCCGGAAGGATTTTTCAGCGTTGGATCCTCCGACACATCGGCCGCGTGCGCAGCCTGGCCTACAATTCCCGCAAGATCGGCGAAGATCTTCACCGGCTCATTTCCCGGCAGAGCAACTCCACCCACCTTATCCCGATCGGGCTAAACTACCCTTACGCAAAAGTGCCGTCGGCGACGGCCGCCCAACGCCTGAACAGGCTCGCGGCCGACGATGGGTTGGGCGATAAAAACGAATTCTATCTCAACGTCGGCGGCGGCCAATGGTATAAAAACCGTCCCGGCCTCCTGCGGATTTTCGCCGAAATCCGGCGCAAACAAACTCCGGCGCCGCTGCTGGTCATGATCGGTAAACCGTTGTCCGCCACCGATGCCGCCTTGGCGGCCAAATTGGGCCTCGCAGAACAGGTCCGGCACTTTCCCAACGTCTCCAATGAGGATCTCGCCGCGTTTTACAGCTTGGCCCGGGGTTTAATATTTCCGTCGTGGGAGGAGGGCTTTGGCTGGCCGATTGCGGAGGCCCAGGCGTGCGGTTGTCCGGTCTTCACTTCAAACCGCGCCCCCATGACCGAAGTCGGCGGACCTGCCGCGGTCTATTTCGATCCGGCCGATCCGGTTGACGCCGCCCACCGGATTCTCGCGGCCCGCAGCGAGGAAGCCGCCTTGCGGGCGCGCGGCCTGATCCGTGCCGAACGCTGGACAGCGAGCCGAATGCTCGGTAGTTACGCCGAGCTCTACCGCAGTCTCGCCGTCCGCCCATGAAGATTCTCCGCCTCATCGACACCCTCGATCCCCGAACGGGCGGACCGGCCGTGGGGGTTCGTGCGATCACGCCCGTGCTTCATCAACTCGGGCATAAAACCGTCATCGTTACCATCGACACACCGGACATCAGCGGGGGTTCAGTAACCGGAGCCGAGGTGATTTCGCTGGGTCCGGCGCGTGGCAGTTACCGCCACTGCCCGGCTTTGCGTCCGTGGCTCGCGAAAAACCTGGCGGAGTTCGACGCCGTTTTCGTCCATGGGCTTTGGCAGAGTCTGGGACGCGCCGCCCACATCGCCGCGCGTGACCACACTGTTCCTTACTTCATTTATCCCCATGGAATGCTCGATCCGTGGTTCCGTCGCGCCTATCCCGGAAAGCACATTAAGAAATGGCTGTACTGGCAGCTGGTGGAACGGCACGTCCTGCGCGACGCTGCCGCCGTGATGTTTACCTGCGAAGAGGAACGACGCCTCGCCCATCAGAGTTTTTCGCCCTATCACTGTGTTGAGCGCGTGGTGAACTACGGCACATCGGGTGCGCCGGATGGCGACGCCACCCGCCAGATCCAAGCGTGGAAAATGCGCTGTCCCGCTTTGCATGACCGTCCGTTCCTTCTTTTTCTTGGCCGGATTCATCCGAAGAAGGGCGTCGATCTGTTGATCCACGCTTATCAAAAAACCGCGGCGCACCACGATCAGCCGCCAGCCTTGGTCGTCGCCGGCCCGACGGAGAATCCGGAATTGATGCAACACCTTCAGAAAATTTCCGGGGCGTTGCCCGCCAAAGCGTCCGTTTTCTGGCCGGGTCTGCTGCAAGGAGACGAAAAGTGGGGCGCTCTGCGCGCGGCCGAGGCGTTTGTGCTGCCGTCCCACCAGGAAAATTTTGGCCTCGCGGTGGCGGAAGCACTGTCAGTCGGCACGCCCGTGCTCCTCTCCCAGCAGGTTAACATCTGGCGTGAAATCATCGCAGATGGGGCCGGCCTCGCGGCTCCGGACACCGCCGACGGCACGGTTTCGTTGTTGCGCGAATGGGAGTCGATTCCCGCCGACCGACGCGCGGCGATGCGTTTGCGGGCCGCCGAGTGTTACGCCCGGCGTTTTAATATCGAGGCAGTCGCGCGCAGCTTCGTCGACGTCGTCCAGCCTTTTCTCCAGCCGGGCCGCACCGGAATTTCGATATGAAGATAACCATTGTGCAAGGGGCCTTTCTTCCGGTGCCCATGAAACGCGGCGGGGCGGTGGAAAAAGTCTGGTTCGGGCTCGGCCAGGAATTCGCCCGGCTCGGCTACGATGTTCTTCACGTCTCCCGCCTCTGCGACGGCCTGCCAGCGGAGGAAACGATCGCCGGCGTCAAACATCGGCGCGTCCGCGGTTACGATGCGCCAAAATCACTGATGCAACTGAAATGGCGCGACTATCTTTACTCTCGCCGCGTTGCCGCGATGCTTCCAAAGTCCGACATTGTGGTGACCAACACCTTTTGGACCCCGATGTTGCTCAAGCCGGAGCGCCATGGCCGCATCTGGGTCCACGTGCAGCGCTACCCGCGCGGCCAAATGAAATTCTACAGTCGCGCGGCGCGGCTCCAAACGGTTTCGGGCGTGATCGCACGCGCAATGCTGGACCAAACACCCGATCTGAAATCGCGGGTACTGGTTATCCCCAATCCGCTTCCACCCATGGCGACTCCCGCGCAGCCCGTCGTCAAGGATCCGAATCTCGTTTTGTTTGTCGGCCGCATTCATCCGGAGAAAGGCATTGCGCTGTTGATCGAGGCAATGATCGCACTGCGTCATCAACGCCCCAAAGCGAAACTGCGGGTCGTCGGTCCATGGGAGGAACGCCTCGGCGGCGCCGGCGTTGAATACCTGATGGAACTCCGCACGCTCGCATTGCCGCTCGGGGAAGCGATCGATTTCGTCGGTCCCGTTTTTGACGAAGCAATTTTATCGGGACATTTCGAGGAGGCTGCCGTGTTCGTTTATCCCTCTCTCGCAGCCAAGGGCGAGGCATCGCCGGTGGCACCGCTCGAAGCGTTGGCCCATGGTCTCCCGGTAGTCGTGTCGGATTTGGAATGCTTCGACGACTATCTGCCTAAAAACGAGCCCTACGCTTACCGCTTCAATCACTCGGCGGTTTCGGCTCCCGCTCGTCTCGCCGCCGTGCTGGACAAAATCATGGCACAACGCGACTCATGGCCGACAATCGCAGCGGCGGCCCGCGCCCGGGCGGCGGAATTCTCGATGGAAAAAGTCGCCCGCCAATACCTCGACGCCTTTCACTCGGTGCTGCCGTCGCCTGTCGCAAAGCACTCATGAGCCGGCTGACCACCCACACCCAAGAAAGCGCTTATTCGTCCCCGTGGAGCCTGCGTCGCCGCTTCGCGTTATTGCTCTGGCAACTGGTATGGCCGCTCACCTGTTCGTGGACGCCAAAACCCGCCAACGGCTGGCGCCTGCTGATTCTTCGTCTGTTCGGCGCAAAAATTCACGGCCGACCCTTTGTCCACGGTCGCGCCAGCATCCAGCAACCGTGGAATTTAATTTTGCACCACCGCGCCTGCCTCGGTGACAAAGCCGTCGCTTATTCACTCGACGTGATCGAAATCGGCGCGGATGCCACCGTCGCCCAAGAAGCATACCTGTGCACCGGAACGCATGATTTCACGTCGCCACAACTCTCATTGCAAACCGGCCCGATCAAAATAGGGCGCGGCGTGTTTGTCGGTGCACGCAGTTTTATTCTGCCCGGCGTGACCCTCGGCGAAGGTTGCATCGTGGGCGCGGCCACCGTCGTCACACGCGATGTCGCTGCTTTTTCCATCGTCGCAGGAAATCCCGCGCGGCCCATTGGTACCCGGCCCGCCAACAGCCTGCCGGGCCAAGCCACAGCTTAAGCCAAGCAAAGTACGCGAAACGCGATGCAGTGATCTGTAAATTTCCGGCCGCCTCGCTGTGGCCCGGCCAGCCTGCCGGATCGCCTTTACTTTCCCGACGGTAGATTCCGGTCAGCGAAATCCAAAAATGTTTTCCAATCGAGTGCGTTGATCGTGTGCGGGCCGTCATGATCGAGATACGCCAGTGTTCCCGTCGCTACGGGCACATCGAGCGCCGGCATTTCCGTGGTACCCAGGTCGGATTTTCCCAGCAGACGCCAGACCGGTCCGGCCGCGACCATGGCAAGAAATTCGCCGCGCGGATCGGACCATTGGTCGCCGCTGCCGCCACTTACGAACACTGGTCGGGGCGCGCTGAGTGCAATCAACATATGGGCATCAACCGGCATCTCGCTCCAATGGCCGGGATATTTCTGGAAATTTCCCGCAAATTGATAACCGAAGTTTCCCGCCATGTCGTCGACCGTTTCACCATAATCGCGCCGGGCCAGCGCCGAACCCATTTCGCCACCCTGACTGGAATAGATGAGCGCAAATCGCGGATCGGTCGCTCCCGCCCACAGCACCGCTTTCCCCAATCGGGAATGGCCGACCAACGCCACTCGCGTTGCATCCACGTCGGAATCAGTGCCGAGATAATCCATGACGCGACTCAGGCCCCACGTCCACGCGCTGATCGCGCCCCATTCATCCGGCGCCGGGGTCGCTTGGCCGGGTGCGAGCGAAAGCCCGATCACACCTTCGGTTCGACCCGTCGCGCTGTCGGGTTGGATTTCCGTGTAGCGCAGAATCGCATACGCATAGCCGCGCCCGAGAATTTCAGCAATCGGACCGGCATCATTAAATCTCCGTGGGGCAGGTTTCCCGGGAGCCGCCGGCACCGCCGGAGGCTGCAGCGATGGGTCGCCACCAAACGTAATGTGGAGCACCACTGGTAGCGGACCTTTCGCAGCCACCGGTCGGTAAATCATCAGGTTAACCGCGGGGGCTTTCGGTCCATCGCCAAAATGCCCCATCACGTGTTTCCGCGAGGCGCTACCATTGAGCACGGGCACACCCTTTTCCAGAACCTCAAACTTCGCCTGGGGTGCGGATGCGGGCACGCGTCCGTAAATGTCAGTCTCATAAAGCTTCAGAATTTCAGGGCGCCGCAACTCAAACCACCTGTCGGCGTCCGAAACGGTTCGTCCGTCGGCGAGCTTGAGTACGTCGGGCAAAGTATATGGAGGCACTTTCTCCTCGTAATAATTGGTGAGATGTCCCGTCGTAGCGCGTCGCAACGTCCGGCCGGCGGCGTCCTTCAACGCCGGTGCTGGAACCGTGGTCGCGACCGCAGCCAACGAGGTGGAAGAAACCGGGGATGAGTCCGCCCTTCCGATACTTGTCGCCATCATGCCGCCGCCGGTAATCACAATCCACACGAGCAAATGAGGGGTATTCATTGCCCCAAAAGAGAATTCCTCCTCACGTGGTTCGCAATGGATAAACGTTTTTCAGCGCACCTCGCGGCGCTAGTCTCAGACCTCCTGATCCCAGCCCGCAGCGAGACTCGGAACGAGGAAACGAGCTGAGCCTGTCACGGCCCAAACCAAATGAACTGGATCGAGGTGGAGCGCGACCTCCGGGCGCGCTGGGTACCGGCT
>JAYVMJ010000353.1:0-7286 GCA_043759025.1 Verrucomicrobiota bacterium
GGAATCGCCGGCGCGCGGATCGTCGATGGGCCCTTTGCGGAAGCCAAGGAAGCAATCGGCGGCTACGTAAAATTGATGGTCAGCGGACTCGATGAAGCCACCGAGATTGCGCAGCGACATCCTGGCCTCGCGCATGGTTTGATCATCGAAATTCGTTCGATGACCGTCGCGTGCCACTTGGGCGTAAACGCTACCCGGCCCGCCGCCACGACATTGTCGCGCCCGTAACTCCCGTGGAGCCAGCCGAGATCAAATCGCTCGCGGCGAATCCGGCCGCAACGGATGCGACCGTCACCCAGACGCAGCCGGCCCGCTTGGTTGAAAACTTTTTTCGTCACGAAACCGGCCGGTTGCACGGCGCGCTGATTCGGCTGCTGGGCGTACACAACTTGAGCCTCGCCGAAGATGTCGCGCAAGAGGCGATGTTGCGCGCACTGCATTCGTGGTCGATGGGTGGCGTGCCCGCCAATCCCTCGGCGTGGATCACGCGCGTGGCGATGAACCTCGCGAAGGACGCGTTACGCCACCAGCGCATGTCGAGCGCGAAGGAACCGGCCATCATCACGCACATCGAGCAAACCTACGCGACGCCCGCCGTCGCCCTCGAAGGGGCGCACGAAATCCGCGACGACGCGCTGCGGCTGCTCTTCGTCTGTTGCCACCCTTCGCTTGCGGCGGACGCGCAGGTGGTGCTCGCGCTGAAGGTGCTTTGCGGTTTCAGCACCGGGGAAATCGCGCGTGCTTTCTTGACCAGCGATGCGGCCATCGAAAAACAACTCACGCGGACCAAACAGCGCGTGCGCGAGGTCAACCTTGGTTTTGTAATTCCCGAAGGCCCGGAACTCGCGCCACGCCTCGACGGTGTGCTCTCAGCCCTCTATCTTTTGTTCAATGAAGGTTACAAAGCGTCGGCCGGGGAACGACTGTTACGCGAAGACCTCTGTCGCGAAGCGGTCCGCCTGACATCGCTACTGATTGTCCATCCAGCCGGACGCACCCCGCGCACCCATGCGCTGCTGGCGCTCATGTTGCTCACCGCCGCTCGCTTTCCATCACGATTGGACGAACACGGCGACCTGCTGCGACTCGACGACCAGGACCGTTCGAAGTGGGATCATTCGCTGATCGAACGCGGCTTGATCCAGCTCGGTGAAGCCGCAGCCGGAAACGAACCCAGCGAATACCATCTTCAAGCCGGCATCGCGGCGATTCACTGCACCACGACAGACTACGCGGCGACTGATTGGGCGAGAATTGTTCGCCATTACGATGAACTCCAGCGGCTCAAGCCATCGCCAGTGGTCGCGCTCAATCGCGCCGTCGCAGTGGCCAACCTGCACGGACCGCAAGCCGGCTTGGACGCCGTGGCCGAGATTCCACAGCTCGACCGGCTGGAGGAACACTATTTGCTCCACGCCGTTCGCGGAGAATTGCACTGGCGACTCAAAAACGATCACGCCGCCGCGGAAAATTTCCGGCGCTCCCTCCAGCTGGCGCGCGTCGGCCCCGAGCAAAATTATCTCGCGCGCATGCTCGAACGCTCCTCGGAACTCCCCTCCGCCAACTGATTTCGCCGAGCACGCGGCCACCCCAAGATGCTGGAAAGCGTGCGTCAGACCGGCGCACGATTGACGTCCTCGCGTGATTGTTAGATGCATGACACCCGCAGTCCCACCGCAACTTCTTAACTGCTTTTGTACCCGCCATGAACAAAACGCTGATCTTCCTCTGTCTTCTCGCTGTCAGGCTAACCGCGCAGGACGACCCTAAATTGACCGAGGTCTGGACGCCGGTCCCTCCCGTCGTCACGCCGGGTCTCAACCAAGCGCCGCCCTCGGATGCAATCGTGCTGTTTGACGGGAAAAATCTCGACGCCTGGACCGCCGATAAAGGCGGCACCCCGGCTTGGAGCGTTGAAAGCGGCGTTCTCACGATTAAACCCGGAAGCGGATCGATTGCGACGAAACAGTCGTTCGCCGATTGCCAGCTGCATTTGGAATGGCGCACTCCGGCGGTCGTCACCGGCGAAAGCCAGGGCCGCGGCAACAGCGGCGTCTTCCTGCAAGGCCGC
This sequence comes from Verrucomicrobiota bacterium, assembly GCA_043759025.1. Taxonomy (GTDB): domain Bacteria; phylum Verrucomicrobiota; class Verrucomicrobiia; order Opitutales; family Opitutaceae; genus Lacunisphaera. The sequence goes on from JAYVMJ010000353.1 coordinate 2,072, forward strand.
TATGAAATCCAAGTGCTCGATAGCTACAATAATCCCACGTACGTCAACGGCCAGGCCGGCGCGGTCTATAAACAGCACATCCCGCAGGTGAATGTCTCGCGCCCACCGGGAGAATGGCAAACCTACGATATCATTTACACCGCGCCGCGCTTTAACAATGACGGTTCCGTAAAAACTCCGGCTTTCGTCACCGTCCTCCAAAATAACGTCCTCGTGCAAAATCACGTGGAGATCAAAGGCGCCACCAATCATCGCGGTCAGCCCAAATACGAAAAGCATCCTTTCCAACTACCCCTCGTTTTGCAGGAACACCACAATCCCGTATCCTTCCGAAATATCTGGATTCGTGAACTCGGCGTGCAGTCACTCCTCAACGGCAAAGACACTCACGGCTGGTATTCCTATCTCGATAAACTGGGGAAAGACAACGATCCCGAGGGTAATTTTAAAATCGAGGACCATCTCCTCCACATCAAGGGGAAAAACTTCGGTTATCTCGCCACCGAAAAATCCTATGCGAATTATTACCTAAAAGTGATCTTCAAGTGGGGCGAACAACAGTACGCTCCGCGAGCAACGGGCAAACGCGACAGCGGCATCCTCTATCATTTCGCCGAGGGAACCCCCGACAAAGTCTGGCCCAAATCGTTTGAATGCCAGGTACAGGAATCAGATTGCGGAGATTACTGGTGCGTGGATGGCGCGCTGATCGACAGTCCAAATCCGTTTATCGTCGAATGGGGTATGCGACACATTCCACGCACCGCCAATTTTGAAAAGCCGCGCGGCGAATGGAATACGATCGAGATCATCTGTAACGGCGATCAATCCGAGCACTACGTCAACGGCCATCTCGTCAATTCCGGCATTCACGCCACAGTCAGTTCCGGTAAAATCCTGCTCCAATCCGAGGGCGCCGAAGTTTACTACCAGAGCGCGGAACTGATCCCGTACTGACACGCGCCACCCGCGGAGATTCCTCCTATAGGGGTGGGGACAGGGATAAGACCTGCCCTCCCTCCGAAGCGGACTGGCGGAACTACCGCATCCGGCTCTCCAGTTGGAGAGACCTGTTAAGGGACTGGTTGTGCCTTCCCCCAAAGCTGCTCCAGGTTGAGCAGTTTGAGTTCGTCGAAGTAACGGTTAGCCCGGTTGGTGGTCCTGACCCCGGCTGCGCCCGCACAACAGGCCGGGTCGTTTTCTCAGGATCGCGCGCAGGCGCGCTCGCAGGTAGGCGCGTGAGTGTTCCGCCGCCGTCAACAGGGTAATAAATTTCATGCCACTTCCGCACCGGAAAAACAGTCGCGTTAGGGTGAAACCGTCGGTGCTTCAGCTGGTGGTTTGAGCCGCACGGCTTCATGCGCCGCTTGCAGGGAATTTCCGGCCAGGTGAACGTTGCGGGTATGGCCTTCGAGTTGAAGGAACGTGGGCACTTCGCTCCACAACGTCGTCCCGGAAACGAACGCACCGCGCACGTCATTGAAAAACAACCCTGGCGCACTTGAACGTTGCGTGCGCGCTTGCAGTCCGGCGATGCGCAATTGTTCCACGTCGTCGCAAACGACGGCCGAGCGATAGTCTTCACCCGAATAACCGAAGCGCACATTGGTCAGCGTAATTCCCCGCGCGTGGCGAATGTAGAGTCCATACGCCGGCAACGAACCGAACATGGAATACTCCGGATAGCCCTCGGGCACCTCCGGCACCGAGCGATAATCGACGCGCCTTTCCTCCGCTCCGTGCGAACTCCCACTGGTAATTTGAACGTCGCTGATCGAAATATTTTCCACCGGATGCCCGGGCAAACCGGTGATGGAACCGCACAGCGGCCGGCGATCACCCGAGGAAAGCTCGGCCACGATATGGCTGATCGCGACGTTGCGAAGCTGGCCAATCCCAAGTTTGGGTTGGTCCGTCGTCCATTGCCGCGCGACATTGCCTAGTCGGAGGAAGATCGCCGTGCCCACATTGCGCATCGCAAAATTACTCAGCGTGACGCCATCGAGCGTGCCACCATCGACGATTTCAAGGGCGATGCCGGACGCGTTGATCCCGTCCAACACGATGTTCGAAACGGCGATGTTCTTGAAACCAAAGTGGGATGCCGTTCCGAGTTTGACGCCGTTCGCCAACGACGAAGCGGTGCAGTTTGTCACCGTGATGTTTTCGCAGTCACGATAGCTCGCCTTCAGGCAAATCGCATCGTCGCCGACAAAAAAACAACAATCGCTGACCCGCACGTTACGACAGCCGTCGAGGTCGATGCCGTCGTTGTTGTAATCGTGTTTCTTGCTGTCGACCGTCAGGCCGCGCACGGTGACGTCATCGCAATCAAGGTAACCTTCGCACCAGAAGGCGATGTTTTCCAATTTGATGTCCTCCACCTTCACGCGGTGACAGCCAATAAACGAGAGCCCAAAAGGTCGCTTCAGATAGGCGTCGTTCGCCGACCAGCCGCGCGCCAGTAAGTCTTTTTTGGTAAAGTTGGGATTATCGCCCTGGCCGTAGATCCGTCCCTGCCCCCTGATGACGATATCGTGCTGGCCGATGGCGGAAATCAGCGCGTAACGCCCATACTCCAGCCGCGAGGTGGGATGCGGCGGCGCGTTCTCCGGATAGTCTGCAATATCCGTGCTGCCGAGAATGGTCGCTCCAGCGTCCAATTGCAGCGTCACGTTCGAAAGAAGCACCACCGTGCCGGTGAGATAGGTTCCCCGGGTAAAAGTTAGCGTCCCACCGCCAGCACCGGATAATTCCGCGATGAGCGAATTAATGCGGCCAGTGTTCAGCGTCTTGCCGTCAGCAACCACACCGCCCGCCTGCGCATCGATCCCGCCGATGATCGCAACAGTACCGGCACTCGCGCCGGTTTTTGCGGCAGCAGCGTTAACGACAGTGGGAACCGCGAGGACGCAGACAGCAACGGCAGCAAATAATCCACGGGAAGTTGAAACGAAGGTCATGGGAGAAATTTAAAAAGTGAAAGTCAGATTATTGCGAGGCGGTCGCGGCTTCACCCGGCCAGTGCCAGGTTTTCAAATCGTCGCTCCAAGCGATGCCAATACTCGCATACGTGTGAAACATCGTTCGTTCATCCTCCGGACCGCTGCCGTGAAATACCATCAAATAGCGGCCAATGCCGGCAACATCGTGCGCATCGATCACGTAGCCGGCAGTGATGCGTCCGCGCGCCCACGGCCAGTTCGCCTGCCCGAGGGTCAACACGCCTTCATCGCGCCACACCCGGAGGTCACGTGACCGTTTAACGCCAATGCCATTCGGCGGCGAGTGAAAGAGCACATACTCGCCCTGTTGGACAACCACACACGGGTTCTCGCCGCCGTCTTCGCGGCCGGCCGGATGCCACGTTTTCAAATCGTGCGACCAAGCCATGCTGACGCCGGTTTGTTTCACTTTGCAAAAACACCACCATTTCCCCGGCTCGTCCTTATCGGCCAGAAGATAGGGATCGATCATGCGCGGCATGGCCTCGCGCGAAACCGAGGGTCCGAGAAATCGAATGAGTTCGGGCTCGCTCCAGTGCGCGAGATCATCGCTGCGCATCAGCCAGAGCCGGCAGCTGTCGTCGCCGTGCGTGCTATCGCCGGGCGTGGGATAAGTTTGAAGGCAAAGCACCCATTTCCCCTCGAAGCGGATGATGCTGCCGGGGGAACAAAAATTCAGCGACCGGTCGCGCGGCGTGACGGTGACGGGTTCGCTCCAGTGAGCGAGATCCACGCTTTTGCTGTAGGCGGTCTGCCAGAACGGCCGCCCGTTCCCGTCGTGCGTATTGAGCGTGAAAAACATCCAGAACTCCCCGTTAACGTGCAAAATCAACGGATCGCGATACGCGGTTTCCGCGTCACCCCGGAATAAAACCGGCGATGTCAGTGCCGTCAGCAGATTCGAATCGGTTTTCGCATCCAATAGACCGGCCCGAAAAAGCACGGCGCAGACGAGCACGACGAGAAACCGGGAAGCGATGGACATGAACTGCATGGTCATAAAGAAAAGCCACGGCGACGCAAGCCGCGGGCCGTGTCCGGTCCATAGATCAATCGTCGTAACCACAGCTACTGAGTCTTGCGAAATACAGTTACAGAAAATCGATGCCCGATCATCTTGGCTTCAGAGGGAAACGGGCGTTTCAAGAAATTCAATTTCATCACTCTATTTTGCGAAGTTCAGTCGGTCCCGCCAATCCATTGCCGATCGCCGCAATATAATTGGCTGACAAAACTCCGCGGCTGCGTTTGTTTTCCGTCACCCCATGAAAAAAATAATTGCCTGTGCGTTGGGTCTGGTGGCTTTCGGAATCGTCGCATTCGCCGAAACCGCCGCGGTGACGCCCGCGACGTCGCCCGCTGTTACACTGCCGCCTTTGCCGCGGCCAAAACCGGATCCGAAAATGGATTCCTTCTATAAACCCGGCCCAGACTCGCAACCTATGGAAGGCGTGCCAAAGGGCAAATTTTCTGCCGCGAAAACCCTGCCTTCGTCGGTCTTCCCGGGCACGCAGCACACCTATTACGTTTACGTTCCCGCGCAATACGACCCCACCAAGCCCACGGCTGTCATGGTTTTCAACGACGGTCAGGCCATGATGGCCGAGCCGGGCGACGTGCAGGCGCAGAACGTACTCGATAACCTGATCTATCGCCGGGAAATCCCGGTGATGATCGGCGTGTTCATCAACCCCGGACGCCGTCCCGATCAACCCGAGCCCACGCCTCACGACTGGGGTGACAAAACCACCAATCGCGCGGACGAATACAATCCGCCCAACGACAAATACGCCCGCGTCGTCGTCGAGGAATTGCTGCCCGCCTTGCGGAAGGAATACAATATTTCGCCCGATCCGGAATTGCACGGCATCATGGGCTCGAGCTCCGGCGGCTGCGCCGCATTCGCAACCGCCTGGTTTAGACCCAACGATTTCCGGAAAGTGATCACGTTTGTCGGCAGTTACACCGACATTCGCGGCGAATACATTTATCCCGAGCTCGTCGCCGAGAGCGAAAAAAAACCGATCCGGATTTTTATGCAGGATGGCCGCAACGACAATCGCTTCCCCACGAACCCCAACCGCGATTGGTTTTATCAAAACGTGCGGCTGATGGAAGCGCTCACCAAAAAAGGCTACGAGGTGAACTACGTCTGGGGCATCGGCAACCACGGCCAGAAACAAGGCGGCACCATCCTGCCTTCAATGATG
>JAYVMJ010000354.1:0-3193 GCA_043759025.1 Verrucomicrobiota bacterium
TGGACGGCTACAATGAGCTGCGCACCCTGGAGCGCCAGGTGAAGCTCAGCCCGCTTTCTGCCCCGCAGCAAACCCGGCTCGATATCCTGCGCGATGAGAGTGCGCGTGGTGGATTACACAGCTACATTACCTTGCTTAACGACGTGGTGTTCTATCTCGGATTTTCGATCGTGATCGGAACGTACGTCGTGATGGGTGGCATGTCGGCGGCGGCGGTAAACGAGGGATTGCAGAGCATATTAATCATCGTGTTTTCACTGCTGCTGATTCCCACGGGGCTTCATGCCATCGGCGGGTGGCATGCGCTCGGAGAAAAAGTGCCGGCGCGGATGTTCGATCTTTTCGGAGCGCGAGGGTCGGATCAATTTTCCGTAATCGCATTGGCTGCGATTGTCCTCGTGAGTGTTGTTCAGAATGCCGGGTTAAGCCATAACATGGGTATCTGTGGTTCGGCGAAAAATGAATTCGCCGCCCGGTCAGGAGTCTCGGGCAATTACCTGAAACGGTTGATGATCATCCTTTGGGCGTTCGCGGGCTTGATCGCGGTGGCGCTTTTCGGCGTCGATGGTCTCGCCGATCCAGACGCCACTTGGGGCGCGCTTTCGAATAAATTGCTCGGTCCCGGACTGATCGGACTCATGCTCGCGGGGGTGCTCGCGGGTACGATGTCAACGCTCGCGGCCAAGGCCCTCGCGATTTCCTCGCTATTCGTGCGCAATGTTTATCGCCAGATCTGGCCGCACATCACTCAGAAACAGGGCGTGTTTTACGCCCGTTGCACGATCATCGCGGTGCTCGCGTTGGGCGCGGTGTCCGCCTGCTTGATGGGGAGTTTCTTCTCGGTCGTTAAATTGGTTCTGACCGTTAACATTCCCTTCGGCGCGGCGGTGCTGACGATTTTCTTCTGGCGCCGGGTCAACGCTCCCGCTGTCTGGGCGTGCGTGATTCTTTCGACGATCTGCATTCTTGCGATTCCGGTGCTTGCAGTGAAGGTGCCGGCGCTCCGGACCAGTCCCGGATTGGTGACCGTGGCGGCTGATCCGTCCGGCAAGCCTGTTTCGGTGTATTTCGATTCCGTGGTACACGAAAATCCCGACGATCTCGGCAGTCGTCTGGTGGGCACGGGCCGATTCAATTTCGAATGCTGGATGCTCGGCCACATGGGTTTTAATGTCGTCGCCCTGACCCCCAACCAGCGCTTCACCGCCACGTTTTTCTTCGATGGGCTTTTCCCGTTTCTGATTTTGATTATCGTCAGCCTCATCACGCCGCGCACCGATCCGAAGCGCGTCGCGGAATTTTACGGCATCATGAAAACGCCCGTCGGCGATACGCCGGAGTTGGAGGCCGCGGCCGTCGCGGAGACTCGCCGTGATCCGACTCGTTTCGATCACACGAAATTGCTGCCGCGGTCCAACTGGGAATTTTGTCAATGGGACCGCGTGGACACGGTGGGATTTATCATCTGCAGCGCTCTCTCCGGAGTCATCGTGATGCTTTTCATTGGCGTCCTCAAATGGGCTGCGCCGTGAATCTTCGCGGTCCGCGTCAGGTGGCGCGATAGCGTTTCTGCAACGCCTCCGCGACGTTGGGCGGGACAAATTTGGCGACGTCGCCCCCGAGCTTCGCGATCTGCTTGACCAGGGTGGAGCTCGTGTAGCTGTACGCTTCCTTGGGCATGACGAAAAGTGTTTCCACGTTGGGCTCGAGATGACGGTTCATCAGCGCCATGTTGAATTCGAATTCAAAATCGGAGAGCGCCCGCAGTCCGCGGATGATGGCGTGCGCATTGTGTTTGCGGGCAAATTCAACGAGCAATCCATCGAAACTGAGGACGTCGACGCTGGGTAAATGGACGAGGTTGGCGCGGACCAGTTCGACCCGTTGGTCGGCCGTAAAAAGCGCGTTCTTCGTTGAACTGATCGCGACCGCGACCGTGACATGTTCAAAGAGCTTGGCGGCCCGCTCCAGCACATCGAGGTGCCCATAGGTAACCGGGTCAAACGTGCCGGGGTAAATGCAAATTTTCATGGACGAAAGCCACGGGAGGATTGCCAATCAGCTTCGGATGGCGAGGAAGTTTTATGGGGCGAAATCAAGGGATTGCCAACCGTCAATGGGACGTTTCCACTGCGTCCTATGCGCTTCACGATCGCCAACTGGCTCACGGTCTCCCGGATTCCGGCGATGTTTGCCATTGTCCTGCTGATGAAACGGGATTTCGAGTGGGCGGCGACCCTCACTTTCTGGCTGTTTATCGCCGCAGCTCTGACCGACTGGGCGGACGGGAAGATCGCCCGCGCGCGGGGGGAGGTGTCGTCCTTTGGACGGTTTATGGACGCGGTCATCGATAAGGTGATGGTGATTGGCCTGATGTTTGCGCTGGTCAATGACCACTATTTCGCGGGCTACGAGGGATTGGCCATGATGCTGTTGCTCTGCATTCTTGGCCGCGAGTTTGCCATTTCCGGAATGCGGATGGCGGCGGCGACCAAGGGAATCGTGGTGGAAGCGGATTTGGGCGGGAAGGTGAAAACCTTCGTGCAACTCAACGCCATTGGCTGGCTGCTTGGAGCGCGCATGATGTCGCAGGATTTTGGCACTCTTTTTCCCGGCGACGAGCGCTGGATCATCACCGGAATTCAATATGGCGGGATGGCACTCTATTTTTTGGCGGCGGTGCTGACGATCACGTCCGGTATCTCATATTTCCGCAAACACGGGCACGCGGTGATGGAGTGAATCGATGAAAACGACTTCGCCGAAATGCCTGCGGATTTTCCCCGATTGGCTGATGGTTGGAACATCGACGCTGGGACCGATCGGCATGAATCTGCCCGCCCCCGGAACTTGGGGTTCGCTCGCCGGAATTTTGTACACGTTGGTGTTTTTCCGGCGGCTAGGTTGGGAACAGACGGTTGTGTGGACGATAATTCTCAGTGTCGTCGCGGTATTTTTCACGGGTGAAGCCTCGCGGCGAATGGGGCGCACTGATCCCGGCGAAGTTATCCTCGATGAATTTGTGGTGATGCCGCTGGTGTTTTTGGGCTGGCACGCCGGCTATCCCGGGCAATTACCGGAATGGGTTGTGATCCTGGCGGGTTTTGGGCTTTTCCGCTTTTTCGACATCCTTAAACCGCTGGGCATTTCCCGCCTTCAAAACTGGCCTGACGGATGGGGCATTGTGGCCGAC
>JAYVMJ010000355.1:0-3850 GCA_043759025.1 Verrucomicrobiota bacterium
AACCCAGCGACCGCGCGTCCGACGTCTTCAGGAAATCCCCAGCGCGGTTGCACGCAAAGGCCGCTGGCAATCAATTTGTCGTATTTTTCCGTCACACCCGCGGTCATATCCGTTTTGATTACGCCCGGTCGTACCTCGTATACCGGAATGCCCTCGCCGCCGAGTCGCGTGGCGAAAAGTTGTGTCAACATCCCGAAACCCGCCTTGGCGATGCAGTATTCGCCGCGGTTTATACTCACTACGGTCGCAGAAATCGACGTGATATTGACGATCGTGGCAGTAAACGCGGGATCGTCCTTCTTTGCTTTTACCATGTCGCGGGCGAAGGCCTGTGTGAGAAAGAACACGCCTTTCAAATTAGTATCGATGACGTAGTCGTAACTTTCCTCGGACGTTTCGAGCAAATCAGCGCGAACCTTGGGTGCGACCCCGGCATTGTTGACGAGAAGATTGATCGCGCCGCCGGCGAATTCACGCGTCGCACCCACAATCGCGGCACGTCCGGCTTCGCTGCCAATATCCCCGCGGGCATAGCCCACGCGCACTCCCAAACCGCGCAATTCGTCCAATGCCGCGCCCGCGTCCGCTTCGGATCGCACGCCGTTGATCACGATATTCCACTTCTCGCGGGCGAGGGCCTTGGCGATGCCAAAGCCGATGCCGCGCGAACCGCCAGTGACGAGTGCAACTTTTGCCATGATTTTTTATTTTCGTGAGTGCGGTGAAGAAATGCCTCTTAGCGGGAATAATGCCGTCGGAGTGGCCCACGAAACATACGAATGACACGAAAAGAAACAGTTCCGGGCAAACCCAATCCGGTTTTGTCCTACTAAACGTTGGACTGACTGGGACAAGGAATCTCGGCGCATCCTTCTGGTTTTCGTGCGGTTCGTGTATTTCGTGGGCCAGTCTTCTACAGGGATCTCAGCTTTGGGCAAAGTACGATAAGCACCGCTCATTTGAGCTCTGGAACATCGACCCACTTCCGTTCCGCCCACGATTTCAAACCGAGTTCCGCGAGTTGCACGCCTTTGGCGCCTTCATGCAGGTTCCACGGAAATGGGGAACCGGTAACGACGTGCTTTAAGAACAATTCCCACTGAACCTTGAAGGCATTGTCGTAGGTGTCATTTGACGGCACGCGCGTCCAACCGTCCTTGTATTTGACCGGACTGTCGACATCCGGATTCCACACGCAACGCGGCGTGGCGGCGAGCGCCTGGGCTTTGCAATCCCGCAATCCCGCCACCGCCGTGCCGTGCGTTCCGTCTACTTGCAGCGTCAATAAATCCTCGCGATCAACCCGAACGGCCCACGAGGAATTGAAGTGGCAGATCACGCCGTTTTTCAACTCGAAGGTGGCGTACGCCGAGTCGTCCGCCGTGCACTTGTACGGCTTGCCGGACTCGTCCCAGCGGGTCGGAATGTGCGTGGCGCCCAAACACGACAGCGACTTCACGTCGCCAAATAGATTTTGGATCACGTACTGCCAGTGGCAAAGCATGTCCACGATGATGCCGCCGTCGTCTTCCTTGCGATAATTCCAAGACGGACGCTGGAGTTTTTCAAATTCGCCGGTGAACACCCAATAACCAAACTCGCCGCGCACCGATAGGATTTTGCCAAAGAATCCCGTGTCGATGAGGTACTTCAATTTCAGCAGGCCGGGGAGCCAGAGCTTGTCCTGCACCACGCCATTTTTGAGGCCGGCCGCGGTGACTTCATTGGCTAGCGCCATGGCTTCCGCCGAGGTCGTCGCTGTGGGCTTTTCGCAGTAGATGTGTTTTTTCGCCGCGATCGCTTTGCGCACTCCGCTCGGACGCTGTCCGGTCAGGGTTGCGTCAAAATATATTTGATTCTCCGGCTTGGCCAATTCGGCATCGAGATTGGTGGAAATGCGTTGCACGCCCACGCGAGCCGCCAACGCCTTCAGTTTGTCCTCGCTGCGACCGACCAGCACCGGATCGGGCATGATCACCTCATGGTCCGAGACCTTCACGCCGCCCTGATCAATGATGGCTTTGATGGAGCGGATGAGATGCTGATTGGTACCCATGCGTCCGGTGACGCCATTCATAATGATTCCGATGCGATGCGTTTTCATGAAAGAGGAGAAAGTGAGTTGCTGAGCGCGAGAAATTAGGTGGCGGCTTTAAACAAACTCCGAATAAGCGCGGACGATTTGTTCCAGATAGTCGTCCTGATTCATCGCCCATAAACGGTTCGAGAAAACCTCGACTTCATTAAAACCCGTGAAGCCGGCGGCCTCGACCCACGAGCGAATCCGGCGAAGCGGAATGCAGCCTTCGCCCATGAGTCCGCGGTCATTGAGCAGATCGATCGTGGGTGTTCTCCAGTCACAAACGTGATAGGCAAAAAGTTTTCCAAGACGTCCGCAGCGGGCGATCTCCGCTTCCAGCGCCGGATCCCACCAGAGATGATAAACGTCCACGGCGACCCCGACGAATGGCGACGCGAGCGCTTCGCACATATCATTGGCCTGAGCGAGCGTGTTGATGGCCGAGCGGGAATCCGCATACATCGGATGCAACGGCTCGATCGCAAGCTTCACGCCGGCAGCCGCGCAATCGCGCAGGATGGCCGAGATGCCTTCCTGGATTTGTTTGCGCGATTCCGAAAGTTTCTGGCCGGGAACTGCACCGCAAACGAGCACGATAAGCGGTGCTCCCAACCCTTGGGCTTCGGCAATGGCCCGACGGTTGTCGTCGAGCGCGGCCCGACGTTCGGTCGCCGTATACCCGGCGAAAAATCCCCCGCGGCAAAGCGAAACGACACTCAGTCCTTGATCGCGAATCCGCGCACCGGCCTGAACGGGATTCCGCCCATTGAGCGCGTCGCGCCAAACCGTGATTCCTGTCACCCCGGCCTTCGCGTATTTCTCGGTCGCAACTTCGAGCGACCACGGCCTGGTTGTGATCGTGTGCACGCACAGTTTGCTGAGATTCTGGAACGGGAAAGCGGAAAAGTGGGAATGGGGCATGTTGGCAGGCTAAATCGGCTCAATCCGCGAGGCAGCCGAAAAACGCGTGATATTTTCCGCCCTTGATCACGCGTTGGAGGTGCAACGCGGCTTCGCGCAAATGATAATCCCCCCACATGCAAGCCTCGCCGCACGGAACTTTGCGCCCCGGCGGAATGTAGTCCCAGCCGTTCGGGCGATGATAAACCGAGTGCAATAGGAGCCCTTGGTGATTGGCCGCCGTGCCGAGATACGGCTCCGCGAGCAACGTCTGCATCGTGGTGAGCCCGGCTTGCCAGTAACGTTTACCGTCCGCGGTGGCCGTGCCCATGAACCGACCCAGCCGCAGCAATCCTTGTGCGCCAATAGCCGCAGCGGAACTATCGACCGGCTCGTAATCATTAAATGGTTCGGCTGGTCGGGCCCGCCAGTCACCCAGTTTGTCGAGATGCGGCGCGCCGCCGTCCCAATAGGGAATACCATCAAGCGCGGTGTGGGCGATGTACCAATCGCACGTCGCGCGCGCCGCTTTGAGCATCATCTCGCGCAACGCTGATTTCCCGCCAAACGGCGCGAGTTCGCCGTCGGCCAACGTCTCGAGAAACTCAAGTTCCTCCGCAAAACCGACCATCGCCCATGCCAGACCGCGCGTCCACGTCGTGAAGCCGGAGAAACCTTGTTGCGAATTCGGACAGCGGAAGCGGCCATCGTTGGGATTGAAAATAGATTCGTGCGCCGTCCGGCCGCGCTCGTCGTAAATATCCCGGCCTTCGCCGTAGAAAACCGCGTACTTCGCCGTCGCTTGGATGTGCTGCAGCCCGCGTTCCAGCAGCGACTGTGCCGCGTCGTTTTCGCCCATCAACCGGTGAC
>JAYVMJ010000356.1:0-5031 GCA_043759025.1 Verrucomicrobiota bacterium
GAGCGGGCGCGATTTGCCCAGGAGCCCAGCTTGAATTTCGCGCCGACGGCAATCTCGGGCGCACACTGGAACGAAGAAAAGGAGCAGGTTGAATTGAAACTCTGTTTCACCGGGCTCCTTGGTCCGAATGGGCCGATGCCGATTCATCTGACGGAATACGTGCTCGATCGCCGCAATCACAGTGACGACCGGACGCTCGAGGCCTTTCTTAATGTTTTCCACCACCGCATCTATTCACTGCTCTATCGGGCTTGGGCATTGAACCAGCCGACAGTCGATTTCGAGGAGGCCGGTGGAAAAAAACACGGTCACTATTTGCGTTGTTTGATGGGCTTGGGTACCGGAGGCACGGAGCAAAGGGATAGCGTGCCGGATGCGGCCCCCGCGTACTACAGTGGCTGGTTGGGTGGGCTGAGTCGCAGTCCATCTGGTCTCGCGGCAATTTTGTCGGACTATTTGCGAGTGCCGGTGGAAGTGCGTTCGTTTCAGGGGATGTGGCTTGATCTGCCACATGACAGCCGTTGTCGCTTGGGCGAATCCCTCATGACTGGTGTGTTGGGTACGACCTGCATCGCGGGCGAGCGCATCTGGGTTTCTCATTTGAAATTTCGTCTGCGGATCGGTCCACTGAGTTGGAGTGAATATCAGAGCCACCTTCCGCAGGGGGCAGCATTTCGGCAGGTTGCGGAGTGGGTGCGTTCTTATCTCGGCGAAGAATTACTCTGGGAGGCGCAGCTCGTGCTCCGACGCAGTGAGGTTCCCGTGTGTCAACTCGGCGGCGGCGCTCGTCTCGGTTGGAGCGCTTGGCTCGGCCGAGCCTCGGGCGACGGCGACCTCGACGACTTGATCGCCCAATCCGCCTAAGTATTTTTCCAGCACCCTCCACGCCCTGATCCTCCCCTTATCCCATGGCTGACATCGAACGGTCCCAACTCTTCGGCAAACTCAACCCTCTCGCCTATAAGACGCTCGAGGCCACGACGGTCTTCTGCAAGATGCGCGGCAATCCGTACGTTGAGCTCGTCCATTGGATTCACCAGCTGGTCCAGACGCCCGAAAACGATCTGGGCCGGATCATCAAACATTTTGGCTGTGACACTGGCCGAATCGCGGCTGATCTCATCGCCGTACTCGACAAGTTGCCGCGCGGCGCCACGTCAATTTCTGATTTCTCGCCGCATCTTGAAGAGACAGTTGAGCGCGCCTGGGTCTATGGCTCGCTGCGTTACGGGGAGTTTCAAGTGCGCACCGGACACATGGCCGTGGCGCTGCTGAACACGCCTGGTCTGCGCAACGTTTTCCTGTCGATGTCCCGTGAGTTTGCGAAGATCAAACCCGGTCCATTGGCGGACGATTTGGCGAAAATTGTCGCGGGTTCGATCGAGGAAGGTTTAACGGCCAGCGACGGCAGCGGCGCTTCCGGTGGAGCGGTTCCCGGTGACACGAGTGGCGCGATTGCACCGGCCGCGATGGGCAAGGGCGAGGCCCTGAAGAAATTCACCACCGACCTGACCGCACGGGTTCGCGCGGGCGAAATCGATCCGATCATCGGTCGCGACGACGAGATCCGGCAGTGCGTGGACATTCTGATGCGACGCCGGCAGAATAATCCCATCCTCACCGGTGAAGCGGGCGTTGGGAAGACGGCCGTCGTCGAAGGCTTTGCCCACCGGATTGTGGCGGGTGATGTTCCGCCGTCGTTGCGCGACGTATCGGTGCTTTCGCTCGACATCGGTTTGTTGCAGGCCGGGGCGAGCATGAAAGGTGAATTCGAACAGCGCCTGCGCAGCGTGATCGACGAGGTGCAGGCCTCGCCGAAACCAATTATTCTCTTCATCGATGAAGTGCACACCTTGATGGGCGCAGGCGGTGCCGCTGGCACGGGGGATGCCGCAAATTTGCTCAAGCCGGCGCTCGCGCGCGGCACCTTGCGCACGGTCGCCGCCACGACATGGGACGAGTACAAGAAGTACATCGAAAAAGATCCCGCGCTCACCCGCCGGTTCCAGACCGTGAAGGTCGATGAGCCGAGTGAAGAGAAGTGCGTGCGAATGATGCGCGCCGTCGTCGGTGCATTTGAGAAACATCATCGGGTGCAGATTTTGGACGAAGCGATCGAGTCGGCGGTGCGTCTTTCCCATCGCTACATTCCCGCGCGACAACTGCCCGACAAAGCGGTGAGCCTGATCGATACCGCGTGTGCGCGCGTCTCGGTGAGCCAGCATGCGGTGCCGGCCGGAGTCGATGATTGTCGCCGGCGCATTCAGGGTTGGGAAACGGAAAAGGGCATTCTCGAGCGCGAGCAAGCGGTCGGCTTGGAGCACAAGGCTCGTCTGGCCGAGATTGACGCGACGCTGAAATCGAAACGCGCCAGTCTGGTTGAACTGGAAAAGCATTGGGATGAGGAAAAACAAATTGTGACGCGGATTCTTGATTTGCGGGCCAAACTGCGCGCGGCCGGTGTTTCTCCCGATGTCGCTGCCAAAGCCGGTGCGGTTACGCCTCCTGCGGTGGCACCGGATACTGAGCTGACGCCGGAACAGCGGGAAAAATTATTGGGTGAATTGCGAACAGAGCTCGGAGCCTTGGCTAAATTCCAAGGAGAGAATCCGCTGATCTTCCCGAGTGTTGATCAAGGATCGATCGCGAGTGTTGTCGCCGACTGGACGGGTATTCCGGTGGGCCGGATGGTCAAAAACGAAATCGAGCAGGTGTTGAAATTGGCCGACATTCTCGAGCGGCGCGTCATCGGCCAGCGGCAATCGCTGGAAACGATTGCCCGCCGGGTCCAGACCAGTCGCGCCCGGCTGGATAATCCGAACCGTCCGATCGGCGTGTTCATGCTCGTCGGACCCAGCGGCACCGGCAAGACCGAGACCGCACTCACCCTCGCCGAGGCGCTTTACGGCGGTGAGCACAATGTCATCACGATTAACATGAGCGAATTTCAGGAAGCTCATACCATCAGCACGCTCAAGGGTTCGCCTCCGGGATACGTGGGTTATGGTGAGGGTGGGGTGCTCACCGAGGCGGTGCGCCGTCGTCCCTACAGCGTGGTGTTGCTCGACGAGGTGGAGAAAGCCCACCCGGATGTGCACGAGATTTTCTTCCAGGTTTTCGACAAGGGTTTCATGGAGGACGCCGAGGGGCGCTTCATCGATTTCAAGAACACGATCATTCTGCTCACCAGCAATGCGGCGCAGGATGTGATCATCAACATGTGCAAGGACCCCGAGCTCATGCCGACGGCGGAAGGGTTGGAGAAGGCGATGCGCGGACCGTTGGTGAAAATCTTCCCGGACGCGTTGCTCAACCGGCTGCTCGTCGTGCCGTATTATCCGATCTCGAAGGAAATCCTGAAGCAGATCATCGGCTTGAATCTTTCGAGGATCGAGCGGCGCGTGAAGGAAAATTACAAGATTCCCTTCACCTATGACGCCGCCGTGCCGGAACTGATCGCGCAACGCTGCACTGAACTCGAGCGCGGCGCCCGCCTGGTTGATGCCACGATCACGAATCATCTCCTGCCAGAGATGGGACGGGAAATGTTGACCCGGCTCGCCGACGGTCGCGAGGCGAAGCGCATTCATCTCGGCGTGAAGGATGGGAATTACACCTACGCGTTCGAATGATCCCGGCCTAGAAATCCCGCCTGCCGTCGTGCCGCACTTTCGCGGCACGGTTCTCCGGCCACCCAGCGATTCCGGTTGCGGTGGCGCCATCCCGGCGGATAATTTTCGGTCGGAGCTGCCCGGGGCAGGACCTTTGTCTTCATTCTGTACGATTCACCTCAAATCACACACTTCTTTGACGAAGCCTGCGCTTTGGCCCGGCGGAAGTCTGCCGGTTAACTTAAATTGAACTTTTCTCCACTGTGATGGATCCGATTAATCAGACCTCTCGTCCGCTGGAAATCATCACGCCGCTAGGCGAGGATGTTCTCGGTCTGCGTTCCATGCAGGTCAATGAGCAGTTGAGCGGCGGTTTCACCATTGACGTCGAGCTGTCGAGTACCGACCCCGATATCAAGTTTGACGATATTGTCGGCCATCCGGTGTCCGTGCGCATGGATTTGCCGAAGGGCGAGCGCCGGTATTGGCATGCCTATGTCGCCCGCTTTGTTTCGGTGGAGACGACTCAGGGGGGCTATTTTCATTACAGTGCCGTATTGGTATCCTGGTTGTGGATTCTCACGCGTTCCGCCGATTGCCGGATTTTTCAGGAGCTCGCAATTCCAGACATCGTCCAACAGGTTTTCCGCGATCGGGGGGCGAAAGATTTTGAGGTGAGGCTCAGCGGCACGTACCCGAAATCCGAGTATTGCGCGCAGTATCGGGAAACAGATTTTAACTTTGTGAGCCGCCTGCTGGAGCAGGAGGGTATCGCCTACTATTTCAAGCATGACGCCGACAAGGGACAACTGATTCTCGCGGACGAGAAGGCCTCCTATGATCCCGCGCCGGGTTACGCTGACTTGGTGTACCGCCCCGCGGGTGGTGACGACCGGTTTTCCGATGGAATTCATTCGTGGACCATTGAGCACGAACTGCTCGCCACGCAGTATGCTTTGACTGATTACGATCCGCTCAAGCCGAAGGTATCACTCTTGCGAACGGCAAAGGTTGAGCGGGGCCACGGCTCAAATGATCGGCAGATTTTTGACTATCCGGGCGCGTACTCGACGCCGGGCGAAGCGGAACGTCTCAGCCGTATCCGGCTCGATGAAGTGCAATCCTCGGCGGAAATAGTGCGAGCCCAGACAACCTGTCTCGGTCTCGGCGCGGGAAATCTGTTCACGCTTAAAGACCATCCCCGACAGGAGCAGAATCGTGAATACCTCGTGACGGCGCTGGCCCTCAGTTTCGATGCGGGTGAATTCTCGAGTACGGGTGGGGCAAAATCGACCCCAACCTGTTCCTTCGCGGCGATTCCTGCCAGCCAGACTTTTCGTCCCGCCCGCAGTACTTCGAAACCCACGGTGCACGGGATGCAGTCGGCGCTGGTCGTCGGCCCGGCGGGCGAGGAAATTTA
>JAYVMJ010000357.1:0-5187 GCA_043759025.1 Verrucomicrobiota bacterium
CAACTGATGCGAGTCGCATCATCAATAGATCGGTTACTTTTGCGGCGTGGGGAATCCTTAGCTTTCGCAGAACCTGGGCTTGGTATCGAACGGAGCCACCTCTCATTTGGACGGAAATTGCGCGCACTTGGTTGAGCACACATGAACTGCGAAGAAGCCCTTGAAGCGCCCGCAAATCCCATTGTTCGGAGGTTATCCAATAGAGATTATGCTGCGGATAAAATTTACCCTCATCCAAGCCCACCACGCCGCCCGCTTGGATGTCGGGCAACAATAGTTTGGGTTGTTGCGCGAACGACGGCATTACCCGATCGATCGTGCGAAACCATGTTTCTGGATTTTTCTTCGCCGTGTGTCGTCTCGCCAAGCGAGCGCGGTTCTTCTCCAAGTATGCACGCAACCCCGGATAATCCCGGAGTTCACGCAAACCTCCATCGCCTCCCGATTCGTAAGGATTGACCAGATAATGTCCTGACCAATTCAGCGTCTGCGCCGTAACATCCCCTGCCAATATGAGAGGCAATTGACACTCGGGTTCGATGTTCGGATCGAGAGCCGGCAGGATCATAATTTCATCACTGCCCGTCGCGACTCCAATGCCGACGCGAACACCGTCCGCCGAATCCTCCAAAAGCGGATGTCGCTTGGCCAATTCCTCATGCCGCAAGTAATCTCTGCGGTCCGTCGCTATCCACGGAGCACCATCTTTGTACCACTGCGGGAAGAGCGACCATGCTTCCGATTTAGGCTCATCTTTCTGTTTCAGCAGGCTCGCTAGATTTTCGCCATCCAAGTTATCCAAGGTTGCCGCACGCGTTGGCTCTCCGTGACGGCGATCGATGACGGTAACACAAGGATAAGCCGAAACATCCGACACAAACGGCTGAGTATGCTCAAGATTCAGGTAGTAGCGAACCCTGAACCGTCGAGCGATGTGCTCACGTAATGAGTGTCCATAAAGATTCTTGGTAAAACGATTCGCACAGATGAACGCGAGGGCACCGTCCGGCTTAAGCAAATGAAGGCCCTGCTCGAAAAACGCGACGTAAAGATCCGCTCGCTCCACACACAATGGGTAGAGTTCCCGATAACGCCCCATCACCCCGGGCGGCACGTCTTCAAGTCGCACGTAAGGCGGATTTCCGATCACATAGTCGAATTTATCCCGCCAGTTTTTGAGCAAAAAATCCGCGTGCTCGATCCATGTATTGGCGAAGAAAGCCGCGCGCGGCTCGGGGCAGCCGGCGGCTTTCAGTTGCTGAACCACGAGGCCTCGCGCTTGACGAACGAACGCGCTATTCAAGTCACAAGCTTTGATTGAATCGACCAAGTTCGCACCTTCCCAGTCAATGCAACCGGCTTCGTTCTTCTCGGAGTCCAGCAGACGTTTAATCGCCACGGCGAGAAACACCCCGTCACCGCAGCTAGGTTCAAGCAGCCGCTTCGCTGACAACCGGCCTCTCACCGGCGAATACCCAGCCAAATCCATGATGAATTCCGTGATGTCCGGCTTGGTGAAGATCGCACCTACCGGCGTGCTCGGTTCCGCACCGTCCCAAACATCGCGCCAATCTTCTTCGAATAATAAAAGCGACATGGTCTTTTCTCCCATTAAGCGCAGCCCACCAAGTGACCATGCAGGGACTTGGCGAAAGTATAGAATCCCAAGTTCGGACTGGGTTCTTCAAAACCCCCTTTCTTCCCGCGCGACGAAAGAATCAAGGACGCGCACGAGTACTTTCGTTCCAGCACCAAGCGTTCACATAGGATCCCATAGCGCTGGGCATAAGAAGTGCCTTGGAAGATTCCAAAGGGAGGGAACAGTCCCGTTTTCAGCCCAACCGGACGCGTCGAGCCCTCCGCCCTTTCCAATAAAAACAGATAACCCAACCAAGGTGGCTGCGTTCCCAATGCACCTTCCCGGAAAGCAGTCCAAAAATCCGTCGAGCAGCCAATCGCTTCCTCGCTTCGATTGTTGAAGTTATTCCCAAAGCTCCCGACCTGTGATTTCAACTCGATCGCCGCGCATAATCGGCCGTTGCGGGTAATAACCACATCCCACCGCTTTTGCGGCCTGAAATAGCCGGGCAATTCCCCTCCAACGTTAAAGAAAATCTCGTCCGTTTTGAATCCGGCCCCGGCAGCGACCTTACAGAGCAATAGCAGGACTTGATTGAGATGTTTGCCGCCGGTCACCTCCGCTCGCGTTCCGACGTCCTTGCTTCCCTTGATCGTCTGGCGTGCCGATTGGCCACCGCGATTTTTCCAGTACGATTTAATCGCTTCACCCGGCACCTTCGCCAATTGCCCTTCACTCCAGGAAAATTCCCCAAGTTTGCGCATAGATCGTAGGTTCGAGATGCGCTTTAAGCCCACCGAAGTCAACGGACTGATTCGGCCTCTCCATCCCCGGCCAAAAACGCTGTAACCTTTCCCGGCTGGCGCGGTATTCTTTTTTACCAGTAACCATGACCACCGCCCATGCTCCTCGCGCCCGCACAATTACGAGTTCCTTCCCTGCCCGGCATGGTTAGCGTGGCTTCCAACGTGGATACTCCGACCGACCACGAATTGATGATCGCTGTCCGCGCCGGGGAAATCCGGCGCCTCGGCGATCTCTTCGAGCGCTATCACCGGCGGCTCCACGGGTTCTTCCTGCGCCTGACCAATCAGGCGTCGGTGAGCGAAGACCTCGTTCAGATCGTTTTCTATCGCATCCTCAAATACCGGCACACTTATCGCGACGAGGGTAAATTTTCCGCCTGGATCTATCATCTCGCGCGGAAGGTCACCGCCGATCACTTCCGCAAAAGCGCCTCGACGCCCGTGCCCACCGACCCGGCGGACCTCAGCGAACTTCCCGACACTGCTTCACCGCCCTCCGAAATAGCCGCGACCAGCGAGGACATCACGCTCCTTCGCGCCGCACTTGCCGACCTGCCACTCGACCACCGGGAGGTACTCGTGCTTTCGCGATTGCAGCACCTCGACTACAAGGAAATTGCCCGCCTGCTGGATTGCTCCGTGGGTGCCGTGAAAGTCCGCGCCCATCGCGCGTTAAAGGAATTGCGCACGCTCTATTTCAAAATCCGAAAGGAAAAAACCGCATGAACTGTCAACGCGTCCAGGAAAACTTCATCGACTACCAGGAAGGCTCCCTGCCCGGGGACGAAGCCGCCGAACTTCGCGCCCATCTGGCCAGTTGCCCCGTCTGCCAACGTGAGTGGGCCGCATTGCAGGAAATCAGCCGGAAACTCGATCACTTGCCCGAGACCCCGGAGCCGAGTCTGCGTCTGCGCGAGCAATTTTACGCCATGCTCGACACTCACCAACGGGAAGCAGACGCCCCGAGCCCCTTCGCCCTTGCCCTGGGAAAAATCGACCGGTTTTTCGCTGCCTTGTTGCCCAGCCAGCCGGTGCCGCAATTCGCATTTGCGCTCACGCTGCTCGTCGCAGGACTTTTTGTTGGCCAGCAGTTCACCACCGAGCACACGCCGCCGGACGTCGCGTCCAATGACAGCGACAAAAAGGAGCTCGCGGCCTTGCGCGCACAGGTGAATTCGATTGGCCAACTCGTGACCTATTCGATCCAACAACAACGCTCCACGAGCGAGCGGATGCAGGCGGTAATGGCCACGATGGAGCTGAAGTCTCCTGATCGGAAAGTCCTGACCGATCTCGTCGGTTCGCTCGCACTCGATCCGTCGATCAACGTCCGGCTGTCCATCGTCGAAGCGCTTGCTCAACACGCCAACGACTCACTCGTCCGCGCCGGGGTGCTTTCGGTGTTGCCCCGCGAGTCTGCGCCGCTGGTGCAGGTGGCGATGATCGAATTGCTGGCCGGCACCCGCGACGAAATGTCCAAACGCGTCTTCGAAAAACTCAGTCACGATGGAACCGTCGATCAAAACGTTCGCGAAGCCGCACGCCGCGCGCTCGCCGCACTGCAACAATCGAGCCCCGTAAAAGAAAATCCTACCGCGCTCAAAACCCACCCCGAGCCTGTCCTTTCATGAAAACCAAATTTTATTCCCGATCCTCTTGCCTGCTGCTGACAGCGGGACTTTTTTTACTGGCCACCCATTGCCTTCGCGCCAGCGACGGCACGTCCACCGCCTCCGTTAAACTTTCCTCGCCCGACAAGCCGGCGACGCTCCGGATCGATATGCCGTGGGCGGACATCCATATTGCCGGGGTCGATGGCGAGACTGTCACCGTCGAATCGTCGCTCGCCAAAAAAGCCGTCAGACAAAACCGCAACGCTGGCCTTCGCCGCTTGGACGACGAGGTGAGCTTTGACCTGCACGAACACGACAATCAGGTCCGTTTAACGCTCGCCGGCGAAAACCCATGGGCAGTCCACGACGGGGATTTTAAAATTTCCGTTCCGCGGACCATCGCCCTTGATATCAAAACCCAGGTCGGGGGCGATTTGGATATCAAGGACGTCACCGGCGATATCGAAGTAAACGCCATGAACGGCGAAGTCCGCCTCGAAGGACTCGCCGGCTCCGCTGTCATCAACACGATGAACGGCCAAGTGCGCGCCACCTATGCCCAAGCACCGGAAAAGCTCGTTTCCATCACCTCGATGAATGGCGCGATCAACCTGTGCGTGCCCGCCGAAACGAAGGCGAACGTGCGCCTCCGGAATCAAAATGGAGCGATCTTCACCGATTTCGACGAGCAGGTGCTTCGGACGAAATCCCAAGGCCTCCCTGATCTCACCAATGCGTTAATCACTGTGCTAAACAACGGGAAATATATGCTAGGAAACAGTCCCGACCGCATTTCAGTCGATGAACTCGCGAACGCCCTTTCGCAGATCTCTGCCAACCGGCTCGGAGGAAAAGTGACGATCCTTTCGACCGAAGACGTTAATTTGAAATATGTCACCGCCGCAATGGACGCCTGCCGCAAGGTCGGCCTTAACAAAATCCATCTTCAAGCCACAGATTTTTCTCCATCTGCCGACTCAACGGTCCCCACGCCGCCACCGGTGCCGACGCTAATCACAGGCGGCAAATTAGTCAGTGGCACGCTCAACGGCGGCGGCGTGGATATTAAAATCTCCACGATGAACGGGGAGATCACCCTTCGACGCACGAGCCCAACGGCCACTCAGCCATCTCCGGGCACAAATCCTCCCGATCGCATCACAGTTGTTTTTCAAGATCCCGATAACTT
>JAYVMJ010000358.1:0-6330 GCA_043759025.1 Verrucomicrobiota bacterium
GTTTTCGGGGTCAATGCCGAAATGAAGTTGAAACGCATTCTCCAATGCGAGCCATTGCCACGACACAATGATCAACTGATCGGGACTGACCGGTCCGCCACAATAAAGCGGCACCCCAGCCAGCGGCCCGGCGGCGAAATCAGCGTTTAATTCCCCCAGCTGCTTATCGAGCGGCCGGTTGAGCACCACGCCCATCGCACCATCCGGATTGTGCACGGAAAGCAGGATGACGGAGCGCCGGAAGTTCGGGTCGCGCAACGCCGGGTGCGCCAGCAGGAGTTGTCCCGCAAGGCTGTTCGGCTTGGCTCCGCTGCGACGTTCCTCCATAAAAATTGAAATACGTTTCGACTTGGAAACCGGTTCCATTTCTAGAGCTTTGTCAACTTGACGCCCGTGTCGCTCAAGATCGGCGCGACCAACTGATCGTTGTGGTAGTCCTCATGATATTTAATCTCGGAGATTCCGGCCGCAGCGAGAATTTTCGCGCAGTTAATACACGGAAAATGCGTCACATAGGCGATGCACCCGTCCACGCTGGAACCCCTGCGCGCCGCGTCGGCGATGGCGTTTTGTTCCGCGTGCACGGTGGCCTGCTCGTGATCGTCCCGCAGACGCGACACATGCGGAGTCCCGGGCAGAAATCCATTATAACCGGCCGCCACCAGGCGATTTTTCCGATCGCCAGCGGTGACGATGACGCATCCCACATTCAGTCGTTCGCAGTTGGAACGCGACGCCATGAGCTTGGCCGTGGCCATGAAATACTCATCCCACGATGGACGGGTGGAAAAGGTCTGGGTTGCTTGGGCAATGGCGTCGATGGGATTTACCGGTTCGTTCATGAATGAGCCGGCCAATCTGGACAACTCGGCCGACCTGGGCAATCTCGCACTTGCCCATGCAACGCGAGATTCAGCCTGAACTGCTCGATTCCCTTCCTGCCGATCATCCCGACGCGTTGCACAATCGCCGCGATTTACGCCTGACCAATCATTTGATGGGAAACTACCGGTGGTTTGCGCGAACGCTGCCGATTCAAATCCGGTCCGGTGAGTCCATGCTGGAACTCGGTGCCGGCACTGGGGAAATGGGCTGCCGCCTGTACAAAACCGGTATCGCCCTCGACGGTCTCGATCTCTGGCCCCGTCCGGCCAACTGGCCGGCCGCAAGCGAGTGGCACCGTAACGATCTGCTTAAATTTGAACACTACGGACGTTACCCGGTCGTGATGGGAAATCTGATCTTCCATCAATTTCACCGCGAAGAGCTGGCGTTGCTCGGCGCAAAATTAAATCGTTCCGCCCGCATCATCCTGGCTTCGGAACCCGTCCGCCGGCGTTTTTCGCAGATCGCTTTTGCCGGAATTGCGCCGTTGGCGGGCGCGAATCACGTCAGCCGCCACGACGCGCACGTCAGCATCGCCGCAGGATTTCTCAATGAGGAACTTCCGCAACAACTCGGACTGTCGCCGGTCGAATGGGAATGGACGTGCTCCTCCACCCTCTTCGGCGCCTACCGGATGGTCGCCATTCGCCGGAAATGAGCGGTGTGCGCAAAATCGAAATCGTCGGTGGCGGCCTCTCCGGCCTATCTCTTGGGCTTGCGCTGCGGCGCGCCGGAGTGGGGGTCACAATTTTCGAGAACGGAACTTATCCGCGCCACCGCGTCTGTGGCGAATTCATCACGGGACTGGCAACCTCCACGATCGAAAATCTCGGGCTGGCGCCGCTGCTGTCCGACGCCTTGTCGCACGGCGAAATGGCTTGGTTCAATGGATCAGATGCGCCGCGAATTCACCGTCTGCCCTCCCCCGCGCTCGGTCTGAGTCGATTCGTCCTTGATGCGCGGCTCGCAAACGCATTCACCGCCGCTGGCGGCGAATTACAAACCGGCACCCGCATGACTGATTTCACTCCGCGCCCGGGCAGAATCGTGGCAACCGGACGCCGGCCCGGCAAATCTCCGTGGCTCGGACTGAAAATCCACGTGCACAGAATCAGTCTGTTGTGTCCACTTGAAATTCATCTCGGCGATCACGCCTACGTGGGTTTGTCCATAGTTGAGGACGGCACGGTCAACGTCTGCGGACTCTTCAAGCGCCGGCGTCTGTCGGCTCACGGGGCCGATTTAATTTGTGCGTACCTCGATGCCACCGGCCTCGCAAACCTCGCCGGAAAATTCCGCTCTGCAGAAATCGACCCGAATTCATTCTGCTCCGTGGCGGCGGTCGATTTCGATCGGCGTGTTCCCCGGCAAACCGGCGTCGTAATCGGAGACCACTGCGCAATGACGCCGCCCTTTACCGGCAATGGCATGGCGATGGCGTTTCAATCGGCGGAAATCTCACTCGCGCCGTTGATCGCCTACGCGTGTTCCGAAACGAATTGGCGTGAAACCTGTGCCGCGATTCATCGCGCCCAAGCCCGGCTCTTTCGGGTCAGGTTGGCGTCCGCCCATTTGGTTCACCCGTATTTGCTGCGACCCTCCCGCCAACGCTGGCTCGCCGCGCTTGATCGCGCCCACCTGCTGCCTTTTCGCCCACTGTATTCGGCGCTCCACTAAATTATGCATCTTCATGCTCTCGCCACCGCCGCTCCGGCACAGACTTTTACGGCCGCAAAATGTTGGGAAATTGTGCAAAATTCGCCGATCCGGGAGCGGTTGAGCAAACGCTCCCTCCTCACGCTCCAAGCCATCCTGCGGCGCGATCACGGGATCGCCACGCGCCATTTTGCGGTGCGCGATATCGATCACGTTTTCGATTTCACGCCGGATCAGCTCAACGCGGCGTTCCGCAGGGAAGGTCCGGCGCTCGCCGCCCGCGCGCTCACTCTCGCGTTAACGAAGGCGGGCATCGACGCCCGCGATCTGGACGCTTTGATGATCTGCACCTGCACCGGCTATTTGTGTCCGGGCTTGACAAGTTATGTCGCCGAAATTCTTGGGCTCAAATCGGACGCGTTCCTACAGGATATCGTCGGCCTCGGTTGCGGCGCCGCCATTCCCACGCTCCGCGCCGCTTCGAACTTTCTCGCCGCAGAACCGGACGGGACCGTCGCCTGCATTGCGATTGAGATTTGTTCTGCGGCATTTTATCTCGACGATGATCCGGGCGTGTTGATCAGTGCATGTTTGTTTGGCGACGGTGCGGCGGCCAGCGTTTGGCGCTCTGTTCCCGGTCCAGACGATTTGCGCTGCTTCGACTTTGATACGCTCCATCTCCCGGCGGAGCGCGACAAACTTCGCTTCGAACAGCGCAACGGCAAACTCCGCAATCTCCTCGATCGCTCCGTACCTGCTCTCGCCGCAAGCGCGGTCGCAAAACTGTGGGAAAAGCGTGGCCCGAGGCCGGTGAGTCGGGTGATCACCCATACCGGTGGTCGCGATGTGCTCGACGCACTGGAACCGGTGGTCGCGCCCTTTTCGCTCGTCGCCAGTCGGACGGTTTTGCGCGATTTTGGCAACATGAGCAGCCCGTCGGTGTTGTTTGCGCTGGAGGAAACGCTGCGGACGCAACTTCCCGGGGATGACGGCGATTTTTGGCTCGTGAGTTTCGGGGCAGGCTTTAGCGCACATAGTTGCCGAATCGGCGCCTCGAACCATGCCCACTCTTCATAGCCTCGTTTCCTACTGCGACCAACGCACGCGACGGCTCGCGTTCAAGGATTTTCCCGGTGCGCACAACGGACTGCAGGTCGCCAACGACGGGCGGGTCACGCGCATCGGTGCGGCGGTCGACGCCGGCTTGGTTCCATTCGAAAAATCGGTCGAACGCGGCATCGATTTCCTCGTCGTTCACCACGGCTTATTCTGGGGCGGCGTGCAACCGCTCACGGGCTCGGTTTACGGCCGATTTGCGGCCCTTGTCCGCGGCAACTGCGCCGTCTATTCCAGTCATCTGCCACTCGACGCCCACGAAGAGATCGGCAACAACGTACTGCTGGCCCGCCAACTCGGACTGCGCGCCAAACGCCCGTTTAATTTTCACGAAGGCGAACCCATCAGCTGGATCGCCTCCAACAAGCTCAAACGTTCCCAGCTCTGCGCGCGTTTAGAGGAACTTTATCCGCGAGTGGTGACGATCGATTGCGGCCCGGCGGTGCCGAAACACGTGGCGTTTTGCAGCGGCAGCGGGAACAGCGCCGTTCCGCAATTGGTCGCCGCCGGCGCGGACACCCTGATCACCGGCGAGTTGCGCGAGGAATGGTTCAATTACGCTCAGGAGCATCACCTCAATCTGATCTGCTGCGGTCACTACGCCACTGAGACCCACGGCGTAAAAGCCCTTGCCGCGGAGCTCGCAAAAAAGTTTCGTCTGCCTTGGGAATTCATCGAAACCGACAATCCATTGTGAAAAAAATCGCCGTTCTTCATGGCCCCAACCTTGATCGCCTGGGCCAACGCCAGCCGGGCATCTATGGCACGGGCACGCTCAAGGAGCTTGAGCAGCTCATTCGCGCCGAAGCGAAGCGGCTGGGCTTCACCGTGACCTTTTTTCAATCTGCTCACGAAGGCGCGCTGGTTGATAAAATCCACGACTTGACCGACCGGGGCATCGAGGGATTCGTCGTCAATTTCGGCGCCTACTCCCATACGAGCATCGCCCTGCGCGACGCGCTCGCCAGCGCCGCGCTCCCTGCGGTTGAAGTGCACATTTCGGACATTAAAAAGCGCGAAAGATTCCGCCACACATCGATGACGGCGGGTGCCTGTCGCGCGATGATTTCAGGCAAGGGATTTCCCGGCTACATCGACGCCCTGCAATTGCTGGCGGCAATATGACATGGGGCAGCATCTCCCCGACTTTGCCGAACCACGTTGGTTCGTCTGCCACACGAAACCACGCTGCGAGAAGAAATTCAGCGAATTGCTAATGCGGGAACATTTCGTCCATGAACTGCCGCTGATCAAAAGTGTCCGACGCTACGGCACGCAGAAAAAGACCTTCACCAAGCCACTTTTCGCCGGCTATGTTTTTGCCCGCTTGGAACCGGAGCGAAAGGCCCGCGTTTATCAGCAGGATCTTCTGGTTAGGGCCATCCTGATCGGAAACGAGGCGGTTTTTCTCCGCCAGCTGGAGGATGTGAAAACGATCTGCGCGTCTGGCATGGAGGCGGTGCTTCATCCGTTGATCAAAAAAGGCACGCACGTGCGCGTTCGTGGTGGACCGCTTAAAGGTTTGGAAGGTTACGTCGACGATCCGGCGAACCCGCAGGGAATTGTCGTGTCTGTCGATGTGTTGCAACAAGGGCTCCTCGTCCGCCTCCCGCTCGAAAGCCTCCAACTGCTTCCCTGACGATCATGGCTCGCCACACCACCCTCCTTTCTTTTTTTCTTTTCGCGTTGATGACCGTTTCCGGCCGGGCGCAATCCGCTCTCACCAAGCCGACGCCCGAGCAGGAAGCGCCCAAAGCGGAGCCCACCGTTTCACTGGATGAATCGCAAAAAGACCCCACTAACGAGTCGCTGCTTTCGCGCGTCAACGGCCTCTTCAGTGGCGACCTTCCACAGCTCGATCTTCCCGGTAAGTTTAAATTGATTTTTCGTCCCCATTTGGGCGACTTCACCAACCGCGACTACTTCCGGCTGGATGCCGGAGCACGGTGGGCGTTAAACGAAAATTTCGAACTCACCGCTCAAGCCTCGGCCTATTTCAACAACGGGTTGCGCGGCTCGGCGTCGGACGGTTATGGCATCGGGCGTGTCTGGCTCGG
This sequence comes from Verrucomicrobiota bacterium, assembly GCA_043759025.1. Taxonomy (GTDB): domain Bacteria; phylum Verrucomicrobiota; class Verrucomicrobiia; order Opitutales; family Opitutaceae; genus Lacunisphaera. The sequence goes on from JAYVMJ010000358.1 coordinate 5,715, forward strand.
CTCGAATTATGTTTTCGAACATTGGCCGTACCGGGATTACGAGACCAGCCTGACGCTCGACGCCGAGATTCCCACCGGCCATCCCCCGATCGATATGACTGACGGGAACTATCACCTCACCCCAACCGTCGTCACTCAGCACAATTGGGCCAGCTGGCGCCGCCTCACAACCTTTGGCGGCGTCGGATTGGATATCGTCGGTCGCAGTAACATCATTGGCACTTATGGCACCAACGACCCCCACGACCATTCGATGTCATTCATCGCCGGTGCTGTTTACGACGTTGGTCAGCTCAAGTGGACTGTCACCGGCACCTATGGGACGACGGCGCTCATCACGAGCCACACGGCTAATTTCTATTATCTTCAACCCGGCGTTCTCTGGTACGTGCCGTCACGCTTCACGTTTCATTCGAAAACCCAATGGATCCTCGGTCTGGGCGTACGCGGAACGTGGGGCCCGGACGGCTTCCATTTTAGCACTAATTCGAGGGTGCGCGCGGAAATCACATTTAGCCAGTTCATGGAAAAAATCCACAAGACGACGACGCCATCGCCGTGACGTTCAGGTTCCAAGTCTTCAAGCCCCAGCTACCGCAAAGCCCAGAGCCACGCC
>JAYVMJ010000359.1:0-7288 GCA_043759025.1 Verrucomicrobiota bacterium
CGACTCCGACATGGCCGGCGAAAGCCATTTCGACGATGGTCGCGAGCAGGCCGCCGTCGGAGCGATCGTGATAGGCGAGAATTTTCTTTTTTCGGCCGAGCTGCTGAATCGCTTTCCAGAAATTTTTGAGATCGGCGGGATGGTCGACGTCGGGCGGCGCTTCGCCCGTTTGCGAGACGACCTGCGCGAGGATGGAACCGCCGAGGCGGTTTTTGGAACGACCGAGATCGAGCAGGAGCAGGGCGGTATCGCCGATTGCAGAGTGAGCAGTGAGCGGTGAGCGGTGAACAGTGTCGTAGGGGGACGGCGCGTTAGGGATAACGCGCCCTACCTCGGGTCGGGACTCTGCGTTCTCCGCGACCTCCGCGTTTAAGTCATACTGCAATTGCGGTGTCAGGGACAGGCGGATGTCGGCGACGGCGGCGAAGGCGGAGATGATCAGCGAGGTCGGTGCGGTGACGCGTTTGCTTTCACCGGTCGCGCGGTCCTGCCACGCGGTGCTCATGCTCATCGAGTCCTTGCCGACGGGAATCGTGATGCCGAGAGCGGGACACAATTCCATGCCGACCGCTTTGACGGCGGCAAAAAGATCCGCGCCGTCGCCGGGGATCGCGGGCGCGGCCATCCAGTTGGCGGAAAGATTCACCTTGCCGATGTCGCCGATTTGCGCGGCGGCGAGATTCGTGAGCGCTTCGCCGACGGCGAGACGCGCGGACGCGGCGGCGTTGTTGATGGCGACGGGCGTGCGTTCACCCATCGACATCGCCTCGCCGGTATAAACATCGAACGAGGCGGCGGTGACGGCGCAGTCGGCGACGGGAACCTGCCACGGGCCGACCATTTGGTCGCGGACGATCAGGCCGCCGAGCGTGCGGTCGCCGATGGAGATGAGAAAAGTTTTGTCGGCGACCGTCGGATGGGAAAGGACGCGGCGAACGGCTTCGGCCAGGGACAAGTTGCCAAGCCTGAGAGCAGAAAGAGGACGAGTAAGGGTACGATCCGAACGCGACATGCGCGGCGGTTTGCCGAGGAGCACTTCGAGCGGGAGGTCGATCGGCGTGTTCTTGAAATGCGAATCCTCGACGACGAGTTGCTTTTTCTCGGTGGCTTCACCGACGACGGCGAAGGGGCAGCGTTCGCGTTCGCAGAGCTGTTTGAAAACTTCGAGGCGGGCGACGGGGACGGCGAGGACGTAGCGTTCCTGGGATTCGTTGCACCAGATTTCGAGCGGCGACATGCCGGGTTCGTCGTTGGGCACGGCGCGAAGTTGAAAGCGACCGCCGCGACCGCCGTCGTTGACGAGTTCGGGGAGCGCGTTGGAAATGCCACCGGCGCCGACATCGTGGATGAAGGAAATGGGATTCTCGTCGTCGAGCGCCCAGCAGCGATCGATGACTTCCTGACAGCGACGTTCCATTTCCGCGTTGTCGCGTTGCACGCTGGCGAAATCGAGATCTTCGTTGCCGGACCCGCTCGCCATGGAACTGGCGGCGCCGCCACCGAGGCCGATCAGCATCGCGGGTCCACCGAGGACGATCAGTTGGTCGCCGGGGTTGATGGCACCCTTTTGGATGTGGTCGGCTTTGATGTTGCCGAGGCCGCCGGCGAGCATGATCGGCTTGTGGTAGCCGCGCAGCTCGGTTGAGGCAGGGCCATTGGGGGCAATGGCCCCTACCGCAGCGGCGGCGGGAACTTCGGCTTCGTAGGTGCGGAAGTAACCGTTGATCGAGGGACGGCCGAATTCGTTGTTGAACGCGGCGGCACCGAGCGGGCCTTCGATCATGATATCGAGAGCGGAAACGATGCGCCCCGGTTTGCCGTTTTCCTTTTCCCACGGCTGGATCGCGCCGGGAATTTTCAGGTTCGACACGGTGAAACCCGTGAGGCCGGCTTTCGGTTTTGAGCCGCGTCCGGTGGCGCCTTCGTCGCGGATTTCACCGCCGGATCCGGTGGCGGCACCGGGAAACGGGGAAATCGCAGTCGGGTGGTTGTGCGTTTCGACTTTGCAGAGGATGTGGATGTCTTCCTGGTGCGTGCCGTATTCGTTGGTCCGGGGGTCGACATAGAAACGTCCGCCGGGCGTCCCGGTGAGGACGGCGGCGTTGTCCTTGTAGGCGGAGAGGATGCCGTCGCGGTGCAGTTGGTACGTGTTCTTGATCATCTGGAACAGCGACTTGTCCTGCTGTTTTCCGTCGATGTCCCACGTGGCGTTGAAAATTTTGTGGCGGCAGTGCTCGGAGTTCGCCTGCGCAAACATCATCAACTCGATGTCATTGGGGTCGCGGCCGAGCGCAGTGAAGGCGTTGACGAGGTAATCGATCTCGTCTTCCGCGAGCGCGAGACCGAGGTCGAGATTGGCGGCGACCAACGCGGAGCGGCCAGCGGTGAGGACGGGTACGCTCGACATCGCGCGCGGCGCTTCCTGGCGAAACAGCGCGGCGCAGGCCGGCAGGTCGCCAAAGACGACCTGGGTCATGCGATCGTGGAGCTTGGCGCGCAACGTCTGCTGTTGCGTCGAGTCGAGTGGTGAAAAGGGAAAGCGCGTGTCGGGGCCGTCGACGCCCACGTCGATCGAATACGCGATGACCCGCTCGATGCGTTTGATGGTCGTTAGCCCGCAGATGTGGGCGATGTCGGTGGCTTTTGACGACCAAGGGGAGATCGTGCCCGGACGTGGCGCGACGATTTGCGCAATGCCGTCAACTTCGGCGGCGGCGCGGCTGGGTCCATACGTAAGCAGTTTTCCGAGAACTTCCTGCTGGACCGCGCTCAATTCGCCGGTGGTGTCCACGATATGGATAAACTCGGCTCCGACCGCGCGGGCGGGAATACCAGCGGCGACGAGATCCTGAAGGAGCTTTTGGAGGCGAAAAGTGGAAAGGGCCGGTGAGCCGCGGAGGGTCAGCATGGTCGAAAAAAGGGGCCCTACTCGAAACAGGGAACGAGCGCGTTTGGCGATGGGAAAAAACGTCCGGCGCGAGCCCGCACAAGGAAGCAGTAATTCCGTCCGACGCGGAGTTTGATTTTGGAGCGTTCGTGGATTTGTTGAAAGCTTCCTGCTGTTTCGGGCTTTCTTGGAGAAAGCCATTGACCATTGTCACCGGCTCCCCGAAATCAGCGGCTTTTAATGAGCGAATTCATCTCCCACGAATGCGGCATCGCCTTAGTCCGGTTGAAAAAGCCGCTGGCTTATTACCAGGAAAAGTACGGGACGGCTTTGTGGGGCTTCCACCAGTTGTTTCTCCTTATGGAGAAGCAACATAATCGGGGTCAGGACGGAGCGGGCGTGGCTTGTGTGAAATTTGATATCCCGGCCGGCGAGCCTTATATGTTTCGCGAGCGCAATGTCGAAACCAACCCGCTCGACAAGATTTTTCAAGCGCTTCTCCTCCGCTACACGACGCTGGTCGGTGAAGGTATCATTCATCCGGAGTTTCCGGACACGGTGAAGAAGAATTTCGATTTCTGCGGCGAGCTTTACATGGGCCACCTGCGCTACGGCACATCGGGTGGTTATAACCTCAGTGCGTGCCATCCGTTTTTTCGCCGCAGTTCCTGGCCGACGCGGAATCTGATGCTGGCGGGCAATTTCAACCTGACCAACACGGGCGAATTGAACGACAGCTTGATCGCCATTGGCCAACATCCGATTTTTGCGACTGACACCCAAGCCATCCTTGAGCGCATCGGGTTTTGTCTCGATGACGAACACGAGCGGATCTACCGCGGCTTGCGAAGTGAAGGCTTGCCCGGCGTGGAAATTTCCCGCCGCATCAATGAGGAAATCGACCCGGCGCGCGTGTTGCGAACCGCGGCCATGAATTGGGATGGCGGTTACTCGCTTGTTGGCGTGCTGGGCAACGGCGACGCATTTGTCGCCCGCGATCCATCGGGCATTCGTCCGTGTTATTGGTACGAGAACGACGAAGTGGTGGCATTTGCATCAGAGCGCGCCCCGCTCTGCACCGGATTCGAGGTGGATGCCACCGACGTTCATGAGGTCGAGCCGGGGTGCGCGGTGATAATGAAGAAATCAGGCTCCGTTCGCGTGGAACGCATTCGCGCCGCGCTGCCGAAAACGCAGTGCACCTTCGAGCGCATCTATTTTTCCCGGGGCAATGACGCCGATATTTATCGCGAGCGCAAGGCCCTCGGCGCCGGGTTGTCCGACCAGATCTGGACGACCGTGAAGGGCGATCTCGCCAATTCGGTTTTCAGTTTCATCCCCAACACCGCCGAAGTCGCCTACTTCGGGCTTATGAGCGAGCTGCGTTTCCGGCGTCGCGCCGAAGTGAAACAGACGCTGCTCGACGCGGCGAAGGCCGGCACGATCACGGAATCGTTAGTTGACGATCTTATTCTCAACAACTGGCCGCGCGGCGAAAAGATTGTCACGAAGGACGTGAAACTACGCACGTTCATCAGTCAGGAAAAATCGCGCAACAATCTCGCGTCGCACGTGTACGACGTCACCTATGGCGTGGTTCAGCCGGGGGACAATCTGGTTTGCGTCGACGATTCCATTGTCCGCGGCACCACGCTGCGCCGGTCGATCCTGCGAATTTTAAAGCGGCTCAACCCGAAGAAGATCATCATTGCTTCGACGGCACCGCAAATTCGCTATCCCGATTGTTACGGCATCGACATGTCGGAGATCGGTAAATTTGTCGCCTTCGAAGCGGCCATCACGCTGCTCAAGGAGCGCGGACAAAATTCCGTGATCGCCGAGGTCTACAATCTTTGTCGCGACGAATTGGCAAATCCACGCGAGGAACCGGTGAACCATGTGCGGAAGATCTACGAGTCTTTCACCGCCGAGGAAATTTCGAAGAAAATCACCGGGTTGGTGTCCCCGAAACCGAATGGGTGGAAGGGAGAGATCGAAATTATTTACCAGTCGATCGAAAATTTGCACCGCGCTTTGCCCAATCACACGGGCGACTGGTATTTCACCGGAAAATATCCGACGCCGGGCGGCTATCGCGTCGTGAACCAGGCTTTCGTGAATTACTTCGAGAAGTCCGAGGGACGGAGCTACTGAGCAACCCGCTTTGACGGTAAAAAATCATGTCGCTTAGCTACGAATCTTCCGGTGTGCGTTACGATCAGCTCGATGCGTTTAAGCGCGCGTGCCAAAAAGCGGCCCGCGGAACCGCCGGGGAATTGACCGCGCATGGGTACGCTGAGCCGGCGACGACGCGTGGCGAGAGCGCCTATTTGATCGAAGGGAAGGACCATTATCTCGCGCATGTGGAAGAAGGGTTGGGCACGAAGAATTTGGTGGCTGACGCGGTTTACGCACAAACCGGTGAGTGTTTCTACGATGCAATCGCGATCGATACGGTGGCGACGATCGTCAATGATTTGGTGACGTGCGGTGCGCGTCCGATCTCGGTGGCGATGCACGCGGCCGTGGGGGATTCCGGGTGGTTTTCCGATGCCAAGCGGATGGCGGCGCTCGTGGAAGGTTGGGCTGAGGGATGTCGCCGCGCCGGTGCGGTCTGGGGCGGTGGAGAAACGCCGACGCTCAAGGGAATCGTTAATCCTGACGTAATGGTACTCGCAGGTTCGGCTATCGGTAAAATCGAACCGAAATCAAATCGCATCACGGGCGAAGTGCGTGAGGGCGACGCCATCGTTTTTCTCGCCTCGACGGGTGTGCAGACGAATGGGCTGAGTCTGTGTCGCTTGATCGCGGACAAGTTGCCGAAGGGTTATCAAACGCCGATCGGTCACGGCGACTCGCGAACTTACGGGCAGGCGTTGCTGGCGGCCTCGGCGATCTACGTGGATTTTGTGGTGAAGTGCCAGATCGCGGGTGTTGCGCTCAATTACGTCGCGCACGTGACCGGACATGGCTGGCGCAAATTGATGCGGCTGGAGGAGCCGTTCGTTTACGAAATCACGACGCCGCGCGAAATTTCCGCGCTGTTCAAGTTCATGATGGAAGCAGGACCGATCAGTCCGCGGGAAGCCTACGCGACCTTTAACATGGGCGTCGGCTTCGCGGCCTTTGTGACGCCGGATGCGGTGGAGGCGACGTTGGCCGCAGCCAAGGCGGCCGGCCACGATGCGTGGCTCGCGGGTATCGTGAGGAAAGAGGGCGGACGCAAAGCGGTGACAATTCCCTCGCTCGGGCTCGCGTACGAAGCGGATACGCTGCAGGTGCGTTGAGCGGTCGGTTTTCGCCGCCGCGCGATCACCGTCACGAAGGGCGGGCGTTCTGGTGTTTTTCCAGCCACGCGTAGGCGGCGGCTTCGTCGATAAAAACTTCGACGTCGGCGCCGCGGTTGATCGCGACGAGTTTTGCGATGCGTTGCCGGTCGAGTTGCTCTTGAAGACAAAGGGCACCGATGGGAACGCTCGCCAGATGTCGCCCCGTTAATTCACCGATTTGGTAGCGATCCATGAAGGAAAAAGTTCCTTCGACTCCGCGTAAATCCACCAACAGCGCCTTAATCGGCTTTGCCCTGACCGCGTTGGCCACGGTTTTAAACGTCGCTTCTTTTTGCGTGATAAAGTCGGGTCCCGTGAGCCGTACGATGAGACAACCGGAAACATTCTCGGATTGAACGCCGTGGGAAGAGTTCATTTTCAGTTGTGAGCATGCAAAATTTTAAACCCCTCCCAATCGCAAAGCCAACAACCCGCCCCCTGCATGCAGGAATGGCAATTTTTTCGACGCGGAATTTCCCGCGGCCCATAAAAAAGCCGCTCCGATCGGGAGCGGCTGAAGTGAGGCTGTGAAGCGCTGAATTATTTGAGGAGTGTCGCGAGCTTGTTGGTCAGCCCGGATCCGCGAAGGTTTTTTGCGATGATGATGCCGTTTTTATCCAGCAAAAAGGTGTTGGGGATCGACTGGATGCCGTATTGTTCGCCCAGTTTGCTTTTCCAACCGAGACCGTCGAAATATTGCGGCCAGGTCATACCGCGCTCCTTGATGAAACCGGTGAGCGCATCGCGGCTTTGATCCAGGCTGATGCCGACGATATCAAATCCCTTGTCGTGATATTTCTGGTAGGCGGCGAGAACGTTGGGGAGTTCCGCGACGCACGGTCCGCACCACGTCGCCCAGAAATCGATCAGCACGATCTTTCCCTTGAAATCGGCGAGCGCGAGCGGCTTGCCATTGAGATCTTTCTCGGTGAATGGAGGAAATGCTTTACCGACCGCCAGCTGATTCGCCGAGGCTTCCTGTTTTTCGAGGGCATCGATCGCTTGATCGACGTTCTTGGCAATCGCGCTCTGCGGGTAGTCGGTCTTGATCTTCTTCAGTAGTTCGATGCCT
>JAYVMJ010000360.1:0-5921 GCA_043759025.1 Verrucomicrobiota bacterium
GTACTTTTCGCCTCGCCGCTTTTTTTAGCGCAACCCGGGGCGAACATCGCAGCTCCAGCCATTAGTAAACATGCGGCCGACCGCGCGAGAGGCGAATAACTGGACTTCATCCTACACACACATTTGCCACCGGGCGGAATTGTCAAAAGGTTTGCATCGGTTTCGCGCGAGGTATCACTTGCCGATTCCCGCGCTAAAACACTCTCTGATGACCCGCACTTCGTCCTATAAACCCGGCCTGGCATGGTTTGCCGCTCTTGGCGGTGCGTGGGTTTTCGTACTAGTGGCGCTCGGTGCCTTTACGACCACCATCGGAGCGGGAATGGCATTCGCCGACTGGCCGCTCTCCAACGGCTCGGTCAATCCCCGTGGCTGGCTGACGCAGATTGACAAATTCGCCGAGCATTCCCACCGGATCTCCGGCACGATGATGGGATTGATCACGATTATTCTCGCCGGGTGGTTGCACCGAACCGAGCAGCGCGCGTGGTTGCGCAAACTCGGCTGGCGGGCCCTCGTGATTGTTCTAATTCAAGGTCTGCTGGGCGGAACGCGCGTGATGTTCGATGGGATCCACGTCCCCGGTTTCGACATGTCGCTGGGACAAATGCTGCGAATTCCGCACGGGGTCCTCGCGCAGGTTTTCGTGTGCGTGCTTTTCGCCATCGCGGCCGGTCTCTCGCGACCTTGGGTGGAAAACGCCGTGGGCACCGCCAGTGAGCGGGTCCGCCGGCTCGGGTGGTGGTGCGCGGCACTCCTGCTGCTCCAATTGACCATCGCGGCGACGATGCGGCATAATTACGCGGGCATGGCCATCCCGACTTTTCCTTTTTCCACGCCGGAGGGCAGCCTGTTGCCCGCCGCGTGGGATTATCGCGTGGTTCTGCAATTTGCCCATCGCGTGATGGCGGTGATCATTGGAATTTTCGTGCTGATCTACAGCCACTTTCTCTGGCGCGATAAATCGCTGAAAGTGTTGTTGCGCGGGATGAGTTTTTTGTTGGTGGGGCTGGTGGCACTGCAAATCTCTCTCGGTGCGCAAATCATTTGGACCGGCCGCAGCGTCTATGTAACCACGGCCCACGTGCTCGTCGGTGCGTTGACGCTCGCCACGACGTTCGCAGTCGCTTTTTTCACCCATCGCGCATCGATTGAAGAGGCCCATCGATGACCAAGGCCGAACCACACCTTTCCGCGACTGACCTCGCGCCCGCCGGAGCGCGCCCACTTTGGCGGCATTATTTTGAACTGACCAAACCGCGCCTGAGCCTGATGTCGGTGATCACAGCGATGATCGGGTACCTCGCCGCGGTGCCCTACTCCTACGTGGACTGGGCGCGGACTTTCTTCGTAGTGCTTGGCACCGGATTTTGCGCTGGCGGCGTAGCCGCCTTAAACATGTGGATGGAAAGCGATCTGGACGCGCTGATGAAACGCACCGCCGACCGGCCGATCCCATCAGGAGCGGTGCAACCCGGATCAGCTTTCGTGATCGGGTGGGGGTTGTGCATCCTCGGCCTGATGGTGCTCTTTAAATGGGTAAACGGGCTTTCGGCGTTCCTCGCGCTTGCCACCATCGTGGCCTATCTCGCGATTTATACGCCGGCCAAGAAGTGGTCGCGCTGGAACACGGAAATCGGCGCGATCAGCGGGGCGCTTCCGCCCATGATTGGCTGGGCCGCCGCCGGTCGCTCGAATTCCGCGCTCGGCTGGTGCCTGTTCGCGATTCTCTACACGTGGCAAATGCCGCATTTCTTCGCGCTGTCGTGGACCTACCGCAAAGATTATGCGGCGGCGGAAATGAAAATGCTTTCCGTCCAAGATCCCAGCGGCCGACGAGTGGCGCGGCGGGCGTTTATCTGGACGGTGCTGCTTGTGGCGGCGAGCGCCATGCCGACACTGCTCGGCTATTGTTCGTGGTACTATTTCGCCTGCGCTGTACTGCTGGGACTCTGGTTTCTAAAATCAGCGATCACCTTCCTCAATCCTGCCCGACGGGAAACGGAGGCACGCCGTTTGTTTTTCATTTCGATCGGCTATCTGCCCCTCATTCTGGGCGCGCTCGTGATCGACCGCTTTATTTTCCAATTTTAGAAAATCCAGCTGCGATTTCCCCATTAAAGAAGATGACCGTACACAATATCCCGACTCTCAACGCCGCATTGAACGCGACGGCCACCGTATTGATCACAATCGGTTTTATTTTGATCAAACGCGGTAAGAAGGAAGCGCATCGGGCGGTCATGTTGACGGCCGGATTCGTTTCGGCCGCGTTTCTCGTCGGTTACGTCACGCATAAGATTCTGATTCACGGCGTACACACGCCCTTTGGCGGGGAGAGCCCGGCGCTGCGGGCGTTTTACTACACGATGCTGATCACGCACATCATCCTCGCCATATCGATCGCCTACCTCGTGCCCCGGACTTTCCTTTTCGCGATCAAGGGCGACTACGTCACGCACAAGAAGTGGGCGCGATTCACGTTTCCCATCTGGTACTACGTTTCGGTGACGGGCGTGCTGGTTTACTTTTTCCTGTATATCTGGTGGCCGGCGGTTCCAGTAGCGCCCTGAATTGCCCAACGAATTGCCGCGATTTTCGGCCATAAAAAAGCCAGACCCGGGGCCTGGCTCGATTAAACTGCAATTTTTGCGCTTTATTGTTCTTATTTAACCACGAGAACGCCCGTCATGCCGGAGAGAAAATGTGCAGGAAAGCTGCAGAGATAATGGTATTCTCCGGGTTCGGTGGGAGCCTTGAAGGTCACTTCCTCACTTTGCTTCGGTCCCAGCAGCTTGGTGTGGGCGATAATATCACCTTCGCGCGAAGCAGGAATGTAATCGGTCGCAGCGGCGGTTACGGCTGAATCGGCAAAGGCCTTCGGATCGACGCCCTTCTTGAGAAGGATCCAGTTGTGGCCCATGGCAGCCTTGGGGAGGTTGCCCATATTAGTCATGGTAACCTTGACCTCCTGTCCCGGCTTAACTTCCAGGCGGGTCAGATTGAACTTCATGCTATCGCTGGCATTGAGATCGAACGATGCCACTGCGTCGGCGTCGGCGGATGGCGAAGGCGAAGCGGAGGCGGGAGCGGCCGCGGCGGAGTCATTTTTTTTGCCACAGCCAGCGAGAACGACGGAGCCTGCCAACAGGGGGAGGAGGATATATTTTTTCATACGAACCAAGTCATCGCACAGACCCCGGCTTTGCGCAATCCCGCAGACCGGGTTTGCGCCGCGCTAATATCCAACCGAGATTGCGTAATACCACACCCCGCTCCGGACAAAAGCCCTGAACTCCGTGAGGTTTTATGATTGAAATGACCCATATTTTGCAAACTCTGACTCGATATTGTTGCCGCAGCGCACACCGCTGATGCCTCCACTGTTACACATGACCCGCCTACGCTCCGAACATCGCAAGGTTTTCCGCTTTGCCACCGCTTTATTTGCAGTCCTCAGCCTAGTCTTTTTGTCAGGCTGTAAACTGTCCGAGGTTTTTAACCTCAGCGGCCCACAGTCCACGATGCTCACTGAGGGCCCGGTCGCCAAATCCCAGTGGGATCTGTTCATGGTCACGGTTTACGTGACGACTTTTATTTTTGTCGTCGTCGGTGGCGTGCTCGCCTACGCCCAGATCAAATTCCGGGCAAGGTCTGAGGCCGATGAACATGCCGAGCCACCACCACAGGGTCATGGCAATCCATTGATCGAAATCGGGCTAATCGCCGCTTCAGTCGGTCTGCTGGTCATCATCGCGATCCCTACCCTTCGCGACATCTGGTACACGCACGACGTCCCGGAAGCCGAGAAAGCAAACGCCATGGATGTGACCGTCACGGGTTATCAATGGTGGTTCAGATTCGAATATCCGACCGAAACGATCAAGCTGCCGAACAACGGCGGCGAAATCCCCTTGGTTACCGGTAATGAATTGGTCGTTCCCGCAAACGTTCCGATCCGCGTCCAGCTCCGCACGGTCGATGTCATTCACAGTTTTTGGGTTCCCAAGCTCGCCGGCAAGGTGGACATGATTCCGAATCGCGCGAATTTCCTGTGGTTTAAGGCGGACAAGCCCGGGTATTATTATGGTCAATGCGCCGAATATTGCGGCGAATCCCATGCGATCATGCGTTTCCGCGTGATTGCGCTTTCCGCCAGCGAATACGTAAAGTGGCTCAACAATCAGAAACAATCCGCAAAATCGGTCTCTGCCGACGATGTCGCCGCTAACGAGACGCCCCACGCCCAGTTCGCGAGCCTCAAACTGGAAGACGGCAGCGCACTTTCCGGATCACCCGAGTTTGACGCCAATCCACTCGAAGGCTGGAAAAAGCAGCAACTTCCCGAGGCGGGCGAGAAAGCCGACCAAATCGCCGCCGGTCGCAAGCTGTTTCAAGAAAAGACCTGCATTTCCTGCCATACGATCCGCGGCCACGAAGGCATCGGTGTCACGGGCCCCGACCTGACCCATGTTGGCGCACGCTCGACGATCGCCGCCGGCGTCCTCGAAAACACCCACGATCACATGCACGCTTGGATCAAGGATCCGAGCCACTTTAAACCGGGCAACAAGATGTTTTTCGGCGGATACAACACCCTCGAAGGCGATGTGTGGAAACCAAATCCCAACCTTCAGCTTAACGATCAGGAGATCGACGCGCTCGTCACCTATCTGCACAGCCTGAAATAAGTCAGCCGAAAATCCCAACCCTCCACTTTTATGGCCGAAGCACTGGCAAAATCTACTTTCACCGGAACAGGACACGCGCCTGCCAAGACGTTTGACCTTTTTCCCCGCCCCACCACCAAAACCGGCCTCGTCGGCTGGTTGACCACCGTCGATCACAAGAAGATCGGCATGTTATATGGTGGCTTCGCCATTATGTTTTTCCTGATTGGCGGCATTGAGGCGTTGATGATTCGCACCCAGCTGATCGTGCCGAATAACCACTTCGTCTCGGCTCAGCTGTACAACGAACTCTTCACGATGCACGGGACGACGATGATCTTCCTCGCGGTCATGCCGTTGAACGCGGCGTTTTTCAACCTGCTGGTTCCGATTCAGATTGGAGCGCGCGACGTCGCCTTCCCCCGACTCAATACGTTCTCACTTTGGGTGTGGGTCGTCGGCGCCATCCTGTTGAACATCGGCTGGCTCTCCCACTTTGTTCCGGCTTGGAAGTTCGGTGGCGCTCCTTCGATGGGCTGGTTTGGTTACGCTCCCCTCACCTCCAGGGCGTTCTCCCCGCAATTGTCGACCGACCTTTGGGTTTTCGGGCTACAAGTCTTGGGCGTGTCCTCAATCGTCGCTTCGCTTAATTTCATCGTTACGATCATCAACATGCGCGCCCCGGGCCTTACGATGATGCGCTTGCCGGTTTTCACCTGGATGGCGCTCGTGACCAGCTTCCTGCTGATCCTCGCTCTTCCCGCCATCGCCATCGCCCTTCTGGAGGTGATGTTTGACCGCAATTTCGGCACCAACTTTTTTGAAGTATCCGGCGGCGGGCAGCCGATTCTCTGGCAGCATTTATTCTGGGTGTTCGGTCACCCCGAAGTGTACATCCTGATTTTGCCCCCGATGGGCTATGTTTCGGAAATTCTCCCAACCTTTGCGCGCAAACCGCTGTTCGGTTACCCGATCGTCGTTTTCTCCGGTGTCGCCATTGGATTCATCGGCTTCGGCGTGTGGAGCCATCACATGTTCACCACCGGCATGGGCACGATCGCGACCGCGGCCTTCTCCATCGCCACCATGGCCATCGCAGTGCCGACCGGCGTCAAGATCTTCAATTGGATCGGCACGCTTTGGGGTGGCCGAATTGTCACTCGCGTGCCCATGATGTTTGCCCTTGGCTTCATCTGGATGTTCATGATGGGCGGCATGTCGGGCATCATGCACGCGGCGGCTCCCGCCGAC
>JAYVMJ010000361.1:0-5302 GCA_043759025.1 Verrucomicrobiota bacterium
TGATGATGCCGACGGGTTTCTCGATAAACTTCGCGGTTTTGCTTTTCGCCGACTTGGGAATAAAATTCAGGATACCGCCGACCTTGCCACCGCCATAGATTGGTGGTGGCGGCCCCTTGATGATTTCGACGTAGTCGGTTCCCCCGATGGGCGTCGGGAAATTACCACGGTTCTCGATCCGGCGGAATCCGCGAAAGAAATTATCCGCGCGCTCGCCGCGCACGTCGAGCGCGCCGGGGACGCCAAAATAATTCCCGGTGAATGTCCCGGCTGTAACGGCAACAAAGTCGTTCACCGTTTGGATGCCATAGAGATCGATCAGAGAACTCTCGATCAGCGTGACCGACCGCGGCGTGTCCTGCTGGGTGCGGTCGGTGCCGAAGACACTCGAACTGTCCCGGCTCGGCAGGACATCATAGATATCCGCCGCCTTGGCGCTCGTGACGAATTTGTCGAGCGTGACAATCGGATCCCCGGCTTTATCCGCGGAGAAGGCAATCGGGGCTGAACAGAAAAAAAGCGCGACCAGCGGAAGGAACCGGCGGTGACGCGAAGAAAGACGGGCGTGGTGTGTGGCGGTCATGAGCAAGGCGAAGGCTGACGTTGAACAAAGGCGTTGAAGCGCTGCCAAAAAGTTGAGCAGCGCTCGTGCCATTTTGTATACAATCTTGTATCCAACCAAAATTTGCGGGCCCCGTTCGGCATTGCTTGCCCTGACCGCACCCCGATACTCGCGGTTTCAATGGCTTCCCCCACCCAGGCTTCCGCGTCGATTGATCCGGTCGAAACTCACTACACCCTTGGATTTCAAATCCAGCAAAAACTACGCGAGCGCATCCTCCACTGGCACTATCCGCCCGGGCATCATCTCGGCGAGCAGGAGTTATGCGACGAACTTTCCGCCAGCCGCATTCCAGTGCGGGAGGCGCTGCGCGCGTTGGCCGAACAGGGACTCGTGGACAAAATCCCCAATCGCGGCTGTTACGTCCAGCAACCCGACGCGGAACGCATCAATCACCTCTACGATTTCCGCCTCGCGCTCGAACTCTTCGTGGTCGACACCCTCGCCCCGCGCGGCCTGCCCGCCGATCTGATTGCCCGGCAGCGCACCTTTTGGGAACCGCTGGAACATGTAACTCCCCGCGAAGCCATGGACGGCATGGCCTTGGTTCAGGCCGACGAAGCTTTTCACCTGGAACTCGCCCAAACGGCGGGCAATCCCTACGTCATCGATTCGCTCAAAAACACGAACGACCGTCTGCGGTTCGTCCGCCTCGTGGTCGCCACGACTCCCAACCGCATTCGCACCACCGCGAGCGAGCATCTTAAAATTCTCCTTGCTCTCGCGCGCAAGGACGGCGCAAAGGCCCGGGTTTTCCTGACACAAAACCTTCAGCACGCCCGCAACAAGGTCGAATCCGCCATCGCCCAGGCCCTTACCTCCGCCCACCGCCAGCAGCGATAGAAACCCTGTTTCGCCAACGAAAACGACCGCGACTCAGATTACTTCAACAGGTCAACCACGGCGCGAGGCACGCGCAGGACAGTGCCGTGGCGAATCCCCTTCGGTAGGACGAGCTGGTCACTCACGTCCTCCCAATGCGTCAGATCCTTCGAGCGGATCACGCCGTATTTTTTGTCGCGGTACTTGTCGAAGTAGACGTGCCACCAATCGCCGATCTTGATAACGGTCGGTCCTTCCACCCAAACGCCCGCAGGGGAAATCGGCGCGCTGGGTTTGCTCCATGGACCGTCTGAAGTGGGACCGCGGACGATGAAAATATTTTTCGCCGGGGCCGGAATCTCCGTTTCGTTCTTCACGAACATCACCCATGAATCGCCATCCTGCACCATCGTCTCGTCGATGACGTTTATCCCGGGATTATATTCAACCCGTGTCGGCGTGAAGGTTACAAAATCCTTCGTCGTGGTCGCGTACAGCCGGTGATTGCGCGGTGGCTTGTCGCGATCCTTGCGCTCCGTTTCATCGGGCACCGGAAATTTTCCCGGAACCGTCGACGACCAATAAATCAGATAGTGCTGCTGCGCCACGTCGTAAATTACCTCGGGCGCCCAGCAGTTTGCGGTCGTGGGCTCGTGCGCCATGACCGGCAGGGCTTGTTGCCCGGACCAGTGGAGCAAATCCTGCGAGCTCGCGCAGCCAATCGTTGTGCCGTTCCACGACGTCGTCCACACCATGCGGAAAAGCCCATCGGGGCCCAGCAACAGACAGGGATCACGCATCAGTTTGTTTTCGCCCACCACCGGCTGCAGAAACGACGCGCCGCCGCGCAACGCCGTCCACTTCAGCCCGTCGTCACTCGTGGCGAGATGCAGACCATCCTCCCCGTTGCCGACGAAATAACTAAAAAGATAAACCTGTTCGTCGGGAACAGCCGCGACCATCCGGCCGGAAATCAAGACTGCGAAAAAAAGCCATCGCACAACCATCGGGGGTACCATAGGTCCGCAAAATGCGAGGCCCTGCGCCGGGGCACAAGCCGGGATTGAAGCGAGCAAGCAGGACCGTAACGTGTTTGCAGATTCGGCTCCCCGTCTTGCGCAAACCTGTTACCTTCCCTCCATGCGTTATCAATTTCCACTGCTTCGTTGTTTTGTGCTACTGGCTTTTGCGGGTGGTTCGGTTTCGGCGGCTGATCTTTTCAACGGCCGCGATTTCGCCGGCTGGGAATTCGTCACGAATCCGGCGACCGACATCCGAACCGTCTGCAAAAATTTGCCGGAAGGCGTCATTTCCGCCGCCGGCCGGCCGATCGGCTTCATCGCGACCACGGCGGCGTATGAAAACTATCGCTTCCACGCGGAATGGCGCTGGACCGACAAACCCGGGAATGGCGGCGTGCTCGTCCACATCAGTTCAGGTCCCAAGGACCGCGCCTGGCCGCTAAGCCTGCAAATCCAAACCAAGAACAAGAACGTCGGTGACATCCTCCCGATGGCCGGCGCGACTTTTACCGAGGCCCTCACCAGCGACCAGGGCGCGAAGACCCCGATCAAAGCCCGCACCGGTTCCGTCGACCGCGAAAAACCCGTCGGGGAATGGAACAGTTGCGACATCGTTTGTCAGAACGGAACGGTCGAAGTGACTATCAATGGCGTTTTGCAAAACAAGATCACGAACGCGACGCCCCACTCCGGTCGCGTTGGCTTTCAATTTGAAGGTGCTCCTTTCCAAATCCGGCACGTCATCCTGACACCACTGAAGTAAGCGCGGTGTTGCACGAAGCCAAACCATGCAGTCGGATTTAACCACAGAAGTCGCGGAACACACCGAACGAACATTTTTGAGATGATAAAAGGATCGATTGATCGGGCAACAAATGGCGGGCGCAACGGTCGGCTCAGATCTGAATTCATAACTCTGATTTCTGTGTATTCGGCGTGTTCTGTGGTACTCTACTGAATTGTTTTGGCTAAGGCATTCCCCCATGAGCGACGCCACTTTCTACGAACAACTGCTCGCGCTCGAACAGGAAGGCACGGCGTTTGTTTTTGTCGTGTTGGCGGAGTCGTTGGGCAGCACACCGCAGGATTCCGGGGCTAAAATGCTGGTGACCACTGCCGGACTCCACACGGGCACCGTCGGTGGCGGCAAAGTGGAGGCGAAGGCCATCGAACTCGCGTCCGAAATGTTGCAGGCAGCCACGGCGCAAACCCGATTCGTCAACTGGACGCTCAAGACCGACGTCGGCATGACCTGCGGCGGTTCCGTCAAACTCTACTTCGAGCCGCACCTTGCCGGAGGCTCGGGAGCCGAATGGCCCATTTGGATTTTCGGCGCGGGCCATGTGGTACGGGCACTCGTACCCGTACTCGCGCCACTCGTCTGCCAGCTCACGATCTGCGATCCGCGATCCGATTGGCTGGACCGCCTGCCCCGCGCCGGAAATATTCGCTACCGCCACGCCGACCAACCCGCGGAATTGGTCGGAGAGATTCCCGACCACGCTTTTCTTCTCTGCCTGACCAAGGGACATTCCAGCGACCGGCCGGTCCTCCAGCGCGCCCTTGCCGAAAGAAATTTTCCCTACGTCGGGGTGATTGGCAGCGGCGCAAAAGCTACGATCTTGCGCCGCGAATTAATCGCCGCCGGCCTGGCACCGGAACTGGCCAAAAATTTCCACTGCCCGATCGGCCTTCCCTTCGGCACGAATCAAACGCACGAAATCGCCCTGAGCATCGCCGCGCAATTACTGACGGAACGCGACATTCTCAAAAATCGTCCGCAAACCAAATAAACAAGCAGTGCTCATCACGTCGGAACTGGCGAATCGCCTGGAAAGCGCCGAGGCGCTGCATCTCACCCGTCAGGTGCAAGTTTGCGCCCAAATACGGCCGGAACTCGGTGCCCACGCCGTTCATGCCGCCGGCGGCGTCGCCGCTTTTACCACTGGGGAATACGGCCGGAAACTCAACCATGTCACCGGCTTTGGATTAGGCGTATCTGCCACGGAGAACGATCTCATCGCATTGGAGAACACCTACGCAAAAATACGCCTGGCGACCGAAATAGACCTCTGCCCGTTCGTGAACGACGACGTTCTAAAACTTCTTGCAGCCCGCAACTACGCGGTAAACGCCTTCAGCAATACTTACGTGACCGCAATCTCCAGCATCGGCGCAAATTCATCCGCCGATCCGAAGATAAAAATCGACCGGACAAGCCCAGCCGACGGTGAGGATTTTTTTGCCACCAGCATTGCTGGTTTTGCGAACCAACGATCTGATCGTCCGGCCGCACTGATCGAGATCCTGGCCAGAATTGCGATCGCACGAAAAGAGTCCCGGCGCTATGTCGCCCGAATCGACGGCCAAATCGCAGGATCTGCCGGCTTAGCGTTGCTCAATCTGCCTGACGGGCCTGTGGCCTATCTTTACATCGCAAGCACGCTGCCGACCTATCGCGGCCGTGGCGTGCAACAGGCATTGATCCAGGCGCGATTGGTCGATGCATGGCGCGCTGGATTTGAAATTGCGGGCATTACCGCCCGAACCAACACCGCCAGTGCGCGCAATGCCGCGCGCACCGGCTTTGCGTTGGCCTACACCAAAGCGAGTTTCGCGCTACGCTTGGCGGGATCGGCGACTGAAAAATAGGTGATGCCAATCGCCCAAAATATATAGTGTCTGGCGGGAAACGGCCTGAACGCGGATTTCCCGAGTGAGCCGCGATTATTTTCGGAAGATTTCGGCCGCGAATGTTCCCGGCGTGGGAGGTGCTTTCAGAGGGGAAACGCCCCTTCCACCCCGCCACATTCGCTGTTGCCATGCGCCAATCCTT
>JAYVMJ010000362.1:0-4872 GCA_043759025.1 Verrucomicrobiota bacterium
CGCTCCGGCTGTTCCGGTGCAAATCGCGATTGCCGTGGAGCAGGATGTGCCGCGACGGATCGATTCGATCGGCAATGTCCAGGCGCTGCGCAGCGTGAGCGTGAAGTCGCAGGTGGACGGCATCATCGCCCAGGTTCATTTTCAAGAGGGCCAGGAAGTGAAGGCGGGCGATCCGCTCGTGACGTTGGACCGCCGGCCCTTTGAAAATGCGGTGCAACAGGCTCGGGCGGCGTTGGCGACTGCGCAGGCCGAGGCGAAACAGGCGACCGTGGACGCTGAACGTTACTCGCACCTCGACCAGCAGTCGGCGATTTCCAAGGAGGCCTACGCGCAATACCTGACCAAGGCGGAAACGACCAAGGCCGACGTGCAGTCGAAGGATGCAGCCCTGGCGAATGCGGAACTGCAACTGGGCTACGCCGAAATCAAGGCGCCCATCGCCGGCCGCACCGGGCAATTACAACTGCATGAAGGCGCGCTGGTGAAGGCTAACGATAACAGTTTCACCATCGTTAATCTCAACCAGCTCACCCCGATCGCCGTCGCTTACTCGGTGCCCGAGGACAGTCTTTCGCAAATCCGCGCGGCCCTCGCCGCCGCCCAAGTTCGGGTGACCGTCGTCGATCGCGCGGCGAACCTCAATCTGACCAATGGACGCCTCACCTTTATGGACAACAGCGTTGATCCCACCACGGGCACTATCGTGCTAAAAGCGATTTTTGAGAACGCCGATCACGCGCTCTGGCCGGGACAATATGTGCAGGTCCACACGGAGATGGGCGTGGATCGCGATGCGATTGTCGTGCCCACCTCAGCGGTGCAAACCGGCCAGGATCACGCGCAGGTTTACGTCGTGAAACCGGACCAGACGGTGGATTTGCACACCGTGGTGGTGTTGCGGACGGTGGACGAGATCACGCTGCTTTCCTCTGGCGTGAAAGCGGGCGAAACAGTCGTCACTGACGGCCAGCTGCGGTTGCTACCGGGCGTGAAGGTGGAAGCCAAAACCCTCGATCAGGTAAACCCGGCGGTTAAAAAATAATTCTTCTTCGCCATGAATTTACCCGAACTCTGTATCCGTCGTCCGGTGATGACGACGCTCATGACGGCGGCGCTCTGCGTCTTTGGTTTGATGGCGTACCGGCTTCTGCCCGTCAGTGATCTACCCAACGTCGATTTTCCCACCATCGTCATTTCCGCAGCCTTGCCCGGTGCCACTCCGGAGACCATGGCGTCGGCGGTCGCGACTCCGCTTGAACAACAGTTGTCCACGATCGCCGGCATCGACTCGATGGTGTCGAGCAGCAGCATCGGGACCACGTCCATCACTTTGCAGTTTGCGCTCGAGCGCAACATCGACGCGGCCGCCCAGGATGTGCAGGCGGCCATCGCCGCGGTGCAGCGGCTCCTGCCGAGCGACATGCCGGCGCCGCCTTCCTATCGTAAAACCAACCCCGCCGATTCGCCCGTCATTTATCTCGCGCTGAGTTCGCCGACGCTGCCGCTTTCCGTCGTCGACGAATATGCGGAAACGATCCTCGCCCAACGTATCTCCACGATCAACGGCGTGGCGCAAGTGCAGGTGTACGGCTCCCAAAAATACGCGCTCCGGGTGCAACTTGATCCGCGCGCCCTGGCCAGTCGCGGCATCACGCTCAACGAAGTCCAGACCGCGCTCTCGGCGCACAACGTGAATCTCCCGACCGGCGTGCTCGACGGCAATCGCCAGGCCATGACGGTGGTGGCGACGGGACAATTGGACAATACCTCACAGTTCGCGAATTTGGTCGTGGCCTACCGCAAGGGCGCGCCGGTGCGGTTGGGTGAACTCGCCCGCGTGATCGACAGCGTGCAATCCAATCGCGTCGCCAGCTGGTTCTACAAGAACGGCAAAGGCGCCCGCGCGGTCGTGCTCGCGGTGCAGCGCCAGCCGGGCACCAACACCGTCGAGGTCGTGAAAGGTGTGCGGAACATCCTGCCGTCGTTTCGCTCGCAACTTCCGGCGTCGGTTAACCTGGATATTTTATTCGACCGGTCTGAGACCGTGCGGGAATCGGTGAACGATGTGCAATTCACGCTCACCCTCGCGATCTGCCTGGTCGTGTTGGTTATTTTTATGTTCCTGCGCTCGTTGCGAGCCACCGTGATTCCGGCCGTCGCGATTCCGATGGCGCTGCTCGGCACTTTTATTGCGATGTATTTTTTCGGGTACACCCTCGACAACCTTTCGCTCCTCGCGCTCACGCTTTCCGTCGGCTTCGTGGTCGATGACGCCATTGTCATGTTGGAGAATATCGTCCGCCACATCGAGGCCGGCATGTCGGTGCGCGACGCGGCGTTCAAGGGTTCGCGCGAGATTGGTTTCACCATCATGTCGATGACGCTCTCGCTCGTCGCGGTGTTTATTCCGGTGTTGTTCATGGGCGGTATTCTCGGACGATTGTTGCACGAGTTCGCGGTGACCATCACCGCCGCGATCCTCGTGTCGGGCCTCGTGTCGCTCACACTCACGCCAATGTTGTGCAGCCGGTTTTTGCAAGCCCACGAGAAGGAGGCGGCCCAACACCACGGCCGGCTTTATCAATTTTTTGAAAATGTGTTCGATGGCATGAGTTCGATTTATGAACGGACGCTCCGCAGCTGCATGCGGCACAAGCTCGTGACGGCCGTCGTGGCATTGTTGATGGTGATCCTGAGCGTGGTGGTGGGCATGCAATTGCCGCGGGGATTTATTCCGACCGATGACACCGGCCAGATTTTCGCGTTCACCGAGGCGGCGCAGGATGTTTCTTTTAACGAAATGATGCGCCATCAAATCGTCGCGGCGGAAATCGTGGCGAAAAACCCGAATGTCGACGCCTTCATGTCGGCGATCGGTGCCGGCGGCTCGTCGTCAACGAGCAACCAAGGGCGCATCTTCATGCGATTGAAACCGCGCAATGAACGCGTGTCGGCTTTGGAAGTGGTGCAACAATTGCGCAAGGAACTGTCGGTGGTGCCGGGGTTGAAGGCTTATCCGCAATTGCTGCCGCCCATCCGCATTGGCGGATCGCTCACCAAGGCGCAATACCAGTTTACTCTTTTTGGCGGCGATTTGAAGGAACTCTATGCGGCGGCGCAAAAGATGGAATCGCGACTGCGGACGATTCCCGATTTGCAGGACGTGAATACGGATCTCCTGATTTCCAATCCGCAATTGCGCGTCGACATCAAGCGCGATCGCGCCGCGGCGCTCGGTATCACGCCGGCGCAGATTGAGGACGCGCTCTACAGCGCTTACGGCTCGCGCCAGGTTTCCACGATCTACACGCCCACCAACCAATATTACGTGATCATGGAAATGGCATCGGATTTCCAGAAAACGCCCGAGGCGCTTTCGTTGATTTACCTGCGGAGCAACCTTGGCGGGAGCGTTCCATTGGAGTCGGTCGCGATCTTGCACCGCGAGGTGGGCCCACTCACGATCAACCATCTGGGGCAGCTTCCGGCCGTGACGATCTCGTTTAATCCGCGCCCGGGATTTTCGTTGGGCGAGGCGGCGGCGGTTGTGTCGAAGATCGCGCGGGAGGTATTGCCGGCCACGGTGAGTTACGGCTTCCAAGGATCGGCGCAGGCTTTTGCGTCTTCGTTGCAAGGACTCTGGCTTTTGCTGATCCTCGCGGTGGTCGTGATCTATATCGTGCTCGGGGTGCTTTATGAGGATTTCATCCATCCGCTTACGATTCTCTCCGGATTGCCCGCGGCGGCGTTTGGTGCGCTGTTCACGCTCTGGCTGTTTAATGAAGAACTCAACATCATGGGTTATGTGGGAATTATTCTGCTCGTGGGCATCGTGAAGAAAAACGCGATTATGATGATCGACTTTGCCATTGCGCGGGAGCGGGAACAGGGCGCGGCGTTTGACGCGGGAAAGGCAATTATCGAGGCCTGCGTCGTTCGTTTCCGTCCGATTATGATGACCACCTTCGCCGCGCTCGCGGGTGCGATCCCGATCGCACTGGGCTTGGGCGCAGGCGCTGAATCGCGCCGGCCGCTCGGTCTGGCGGTGGTGGGTGGCCTCGTCGTATCGCAAATGCTCACTCTCTACATCACCCCCGTGATTTACATTTACATGGATCGTTTCACCCATCGCTTCCTGTCCTGCAAGCCGCGACACGCATCCGCCTCGGTGCCCCACGCCTTGCCTGCGGGTAAGTGACGGCGGCCGCCGGGGCTATTTCGAGGGAAAGTTCTCCAATCCGAGAACTTTCCCAAGCCGCGGTGTCCAAAGCTTGTTCCCCAAGCACCATGAAAAAACCACCCCTCTTCTTTCTTTGCGTCGCTTGTGTGGTATTATGGGCCGGCTGCCACAACCGGACCGCGTCGTTCGGTTTGGCGGACTCCACCAAGTACACGATTGAAAATACGGAAAAGTTCGCGCGGCTGGACGCGGCGACGCAGGCCGGGATCATTTGCACCGGCTTGCAGGAACATGCCGACGCTGTCGGCCAGCTCGAGGTGGTGGCCAACATCAAGAACCGGACATCTACCAGTATTCAAGTTCGGGTGAGATGTGTGTTCAAGGACGCCAATGGCTTTGCGATCGGTGATGAAACCGCGTGGCAAACGCTCACCTTGGGCGACGGGGCGACGGAAGTGGTCCGCTTTATCGCTAACAACAAACTGGCGCGCAAGTACACCATCGTTGTGCGCTCTTCCTGACGGCCGACACTTAGTGCGCAAAAATGCTGTGTGGGAGGCGCTGCCGTGACCCCGCATCGGAGATGTTTATCCCAGCCTGTCGGACTTAGAAAATGAAGGCTATCTGGCACCACGTATTTGCCCGAAAAAATTTATTCGAAGGCGAATATTTATCTGTAGACGCCTTCAGTC
>JAYVMJ010000363.1:0-3860 GCA_043759025.1 Verrucomicrobiota bacterium
CATGCCGCTGATCAGTTATGCTCTCCTCCGTGGCACGGGCGTCCCGCCCGTGTTCGCCCGGGCCCACGGGCCAGAGGCCCGTGCCACTTCCCAACCACGCCGAAGCAAGCTTCGAGGTATCGGACCCACAGGGAATGAAACGCCCAGGAGAATTCCGGCGACGAGGAAGTACATCGCCATTCCCGGCGCGCCCTGCGTTCGCAACCACGGGCCCAGTGCAGTAAGAAATGCCAGCAATACAAACCCGCCCAACGGCGGCCAGAACGACAACACGATCGCCACCGGACCGGCCGCGCCCCACTGTCGAATTCCACGAGAAGTTATTGTTTTAGAGGACACAGGAAACCCAATGACCGTCCTGCGGTCCGGCACTATAGCGACGGAAAAACCACGGCAGCCTGCTTCCGCGAAATTTTTCGGCCCGCGATCCGCAGAACGGGATCCGGAACGACTGCGGCGACATCATCGTCCGTGCTCATCTTTTAGAGCGGTATAATTTAAACTGTAGCCGGGGGTGCTGACCCGGGTGTCTGTTTTTCCTCTCAGACCGGGGTCGGCGCCCCCAGCTACAACAGACACATTCGGTCACAGTTTCATTTTAAATGCCCTCATCCGTGTTCTCCGCGTGCTCCGCGTGCTCCACGTTGAACTCCGTCGGTTCGGGTTCGCGCCTTCGTGCCCTTTGCTGCCTTGGTGTAAATCCTCTGCCTCGTGGAACGCGTCGCTCGGTCATCAAGCACGCAGCCCCGCTTCCACTTCCGACCATCCCGCCCGGAGGCCTTTGGCCGCACTGACACGCTCCTCATTTCATCGGTCCGCCAGAAGTTGCCCAGTCGCTATTTGGTCGCTGAAAGGCATCGTTGATCAGGCGCATTAATTCTTTGCTCTCGGGGGTATTATCTCTCGTGGTGCGCCGCACGGTAGCGGTGAGCGCTGCTTTCTGTTCCAGCGCCCGCTCCTCCGCCTGCATGGCCAAGGCAATCCCTCCGTTCATTCCGAAGATATTGCCAATGCGAAGCCCCGGATGGGTTCTCAAGGCAAGATCCAGACGGCCTTTTGGCGTGAGCAACTCAAAAGACGAAGGCTGAGTCGGCGGCCTCTCCTTGACCGTGAGTTTGGGGAGGTGAAGCACGCCCGGCGAAGAGTCTTTGCCTTCGTCGGGGAGCGGTTCGGGGATCGTTTTTGCCGGCGCAGGCGGCGCGTATTTGGGCACCTTTTCCATCACCGCCTTGATTATCTCAGGCGATAAAATGCTCGTTCTGACGGTGACGGGCGCGAGGCCACTCCCCTGTCCGCTCAACTCCGTCCCCGCCCACAGGATCGCAGTCAGCATTCCCAAATGAAGGCAATGATACCCGCGCATGAGCCAAACGCTCACGTCACCGCCTTCCTCCGCAACTGCTCGATAATTTGACTTTCGGTGCATGCGCGATGCGCCCGCAGGGCGACGGTGATTCACTGACGCCCTTCCCTGTCGAAAGTTCCCACCGAAACAGGAATGACCACTCTAGGAGTAGCGCGCATCGAGTAGTGGGGAGCGAGTAAACGACCCCGGGGATTTTATGTGGTAAACTTCCGTCCTTCCCCCTTCGCCGCTCAGCCGTATCCAAGAATTATCGTGCCCGCTTGCCGTAATCGCGATCGATGAACACGAAATACGAGCGAGGGTGGCAGGCATCTGTGAATTCGCTTGTTGCCTAAACCAACATCGCGTCGTGAGTCAACTGGCCCTCACGCCTGAACCGGCGAAAGGGCCAGTTGAAGCGCGCACTGACAGTTGAATAATTTCATTTCCTTCACGCAAACAGCGGAAGGCGCGAAACCATTTTTTCGGTGAGCGGCAGTCGAACCGAGACGGCTCGAAAACTGATTGCACAGTTTTTGTTGTTGGGTGCTGGACTCGCCGGCGAAGCGGAGGGCCTGTATGTGAAGAGTGAGCGCTTCCTCCGGCGAACAGGGATCGTTTTCCGGTTCCAGATGTAACATTGCCAGATCGTTGCTCGCTTCGGGATAAGTGGGATAATACTGAATGGCGTTGCGGAAGCACTGCGCAGCTTCCGCGTAGCAGGCTTTTCGCTCCTCGGATGTGCCCACGCTTCGCCCTTCCTCGTACCATACGTTACCTAAATTATCGCACGCATGGTGATAGGCGGGATTAATGCGCAACGCGCTTTCGAACTCCACCTTGGCGGCCCGTAATCTTTCATTGCGGACATCGCGCATGGACTCACCGCTCAGGGTCTTGGCCCACTCCAGGAAAAGGTTTCCGAGGTTGTTATGAGCTCCGTAATGCTGAGGATTCAGTTCAAAAGCCCGCCGGTAATGCCTGATCGCCAGTTCACGATGGCGCTCGATTTCTGCGATCGAGCCTTTCGTCCGACCGAGGTGCTCGCTCCACTGGTGACAGGCAAGAGCGTACGCTTTGTGTGCACCGTCAATTTCCGGTCCAATGATGATGCCTGTACGACCGTGCATCATCGCATCCTGAAGCAGACGTGGTTCTGCGACATTAAAGCGGCTGTATTTCATCGCCAATGCACTGGCGAGTCCACTGTGCGCTCGCGCACTTAACTGGCGACCGGTCGCACCCAGCGCACCCTGAAAAAGCGTGATCGCGGCCTCGTTCTCCGGCCCGATCCAGCGAAAAAATTTCAACAAGGCGAGATTGTACTTTATCGCCGGATTCTTCGGTTCCAGCGAGAGGGCTTTACGATAGCACCGCTCCGCGTGCTGCCGATCGATATCCCGCTCCAAGTCGATCCATGAGACGTAATGCGCGATCCCGTTGGTATAGGCGCGAAATGCCTCCCAACTTTTAAACAAGCTGTCACTGGAGAGATCGAGGTAGATGCGGTAAGCCAGCTCCTCCACCGTCTCGGCCAGCAGTTCCTCGTTCTCCTGAATCCGCACCACCTCCCAGAGATTGACACTGCCGGGACGACGATCCTCGCCGCCAGCTTTTTCCAGCGTGGCCAGCAGCCGCAGTTGTTTGCCATAACGATGAATGGAACCGCGCAAGCGGGCGGGACGAAACACCATTGGAACCAGCCGCAGCAAAAACATCACGATGGTGCTGACCACGCTGCCGTATTTCCCCAGTTCCACCGAACCGAGCAAACGAATATCCTCATCAAGCGTTTGACGGAACGCCGGCATCTCCCGATTGGTCTGCCAAGCCTCCAACTTTTGTCCGCTCTGCTCGTGAATATGTTTAACGAAACGCAGCTTGAACAATAAAAGATCGGCCACCCGGCGTCCGAGGTTGGAGTTCTCCTCTTCGGTCATGTTCACCCAGGCCTCGAAGATAATGTTTTTCCGGCTGCGGAAATAAATGATGAACGTCACGAGGAAAATCGCGAGAACTCCGAGCAGCGGTAGAACCTCTTCAAGCCATTTGCCAATCTCCACCACCATTCCAGGAACTTTGTTCATCCAGAGGGTTTAGCGTTTCGAAGGCGCAGCGCGACCGATTATTTGCAGAAAATTAGAAACAGGCGGTCGCTTGCCACCATTGGCAAAAACCGATGCCGCTCGGGAGAGAAAATCGTCGACTCAACTAGCCGGGCAAACGGAAAATTGGAGCGGCGGCGACCTCGCTGCCGTGCGCCCGTGGGCGGGGTCGCCCACGCTTCAGATGGATTGGCCAGCGGCGAAGTGCGATTGAAAGTCATCGCCGTGGTAGGGCGGACTATCCTTAGTCCGCCGGGAATTGGCTACCGTGCTCATCGGGAAGGCGTGTTAGCCTGCATATTTCATACTCGACCAAGACCAGAAATGGTACATCGAGAAAACCTGAGGCTGATCACTGAGGTCACAGAGGAGAAATCAACCGCGTCCTAGTGATGATGTCCGCTATCGCG
>JAYVMJ010000364.1:0-7773 GCA_043759025.1 Verrucomicrobiota bacterium
TCGCCAGAGAGGTTGGATTTGACGTAGAGATTCTTGTATGTCGGCTCGATGCAAGGAGACGTGTTGGTGATGTTAGAGATCGTCGCCGTGGGCGCGATGGCGAGGACGTTCGAGTTGCGCATGCCCTGCTTCGCGATTTTGGCGCGGAGGGGAGTCCAGTCGAGGCGGCCGCCACGGGGGACTTGGATCGGCACGCCGCGTTCCTGCTCGAGGAGGTCGACAGTGTCCTGAGGCAGGAGACCGTGATCCCATTTGGAACCCTTGTAGCTGGAATAGCTGCCGCGCTCCGCCGCGAGGTCGGAAGAAGCTTCGTACGCGCAATGTGCGATTGCCTCCATAAATTCATCGTTGAACTCAACTGCTTCGGGCGAGGCAAACGCGACGCCTTTCATATAGAGAGCGTTGGCGAGGCCCATGACTCCGAGACCGATCGGACGATGGCGGCTGTTGGCCGTCTTGGCTGCGACCGTCGGATAAAAATTGATATCGATGACATTATCCAGCGCACGAACGGCAACGCGAATGGTGTCGCGGAGTTTCTCGAGATCGAGAGAGCCGTCGGCTTTAAGATGCGAATCGAGGATGACGGAGCCGAGGTTGCAGACGGCGGTCTCGTCGTTCGACGTGTTAAGCGTGATTTCTGTGCAGAGATTGGAGGAGTGGATGACACCCGCGTGATCCTGGGGTGAACGCACGTTGCATGGATCCTTGAAGGTGATCCACGGGTGACCGGTCTCGAACAGCATCGAGAGCATTTTTTTCCAGAGCTCGAGAGCCTCGATTTTGTTGCCTTGGATTTTGCCTTCTTCCGCCAGTTTCTCGTAGCGGACATAAGCTTCCTCGAATTTGCGGCCATACAGATGGTGCAAGTCGGGGGTTTCGTTGGCGCGGAAAAGCGTCCAGGTGCCCCGAGCCTCCATCCGCTTCATGAACAGGTCGGGAATCCAGTTGGCGGTGTTCATGTCGTGGGTGCGACGACGGTCGTCACCGGTATTGCGACGGAGCTCGAGAAATTCAAAGATGTCGTTGTGCCAGGATTCGATGTAGGCGCAACCGGAGCCCTTGCGTTTGCCGCCCTGATTGACGGCAACGAGCTGATCGTTGTGCAGTTTCAGGAATGGAATAACGCCTTGGGATTCACCGTTGGTGCCGGCGATGTGTGCGCCTGTGCCACGAACGGAGGTCCATGAGCCACCGAGGCCGCCCGCCCATTTGGAAAGCTGGGCGTTTTCGGCGATGCCGCGATACATGATGCTCTCGAGGGAATCATCGACATAGTAGAGGTAGCACGAAGAGAGCTGCGAATGCAGCGTGCCGGAATTGAACAGCGTGGGCGTGGAACTGCAGAAGCGGCGCGATTTGTAGAGTTCGTAGAGGCGAATGGCCCAATCTTCGCGGGTCTTCTTCTTTTCTTCGAGGAACAGGCCCATTGAAACGCGCATCCAGAAGAATTGCGGGGTCTCGAGGCGGCGCGACCGTTTGCCAGTCTTGTCGATGATGAGATAGCGATCGTACAGCGTTTGGACACCGAGGAAGTCCAGTTCGAGATCGGCGCTCGGATCGATGGCCGCGGCGATCTTGATGAGATCGTATTCCTTCAAACGCAGGCTCAGGCGTTTGATCGCGATGCCGTGATCGATGTATTTGGCGAAAGCTTGTTGGTGAAAGCGTTTGAGGGAGCTGATGCCGTCGCGGACGATATCCCAGCCAAGCACTTCTTCGTAGATGTAAGTGAGCTGGATGCGGCCGGCGAACTTTGCGAAATCAGCGTCTCTTTCGATCAGGGTCTTGGCGTTGAGAATGATCGTGTTGTTGAGGTCCCCGAGAGCTATGTTGTCGAACAAGGCGCGGCGAAGTTCCGCTTCGATTTGTTCGGAGGTGAGGCAGAGATCAAGGCCGATTGACGCAAATTCGATGCGTTTCTTGAGGTCGAGACCGTCCCAGAGGAAGGTGCTGCTGTCTGCTCGGGAAACCACGACCATCGAATTCTGCTGCGGCGGGGTTGAGTCAGGCGTGGCATCAAGCAACGGATCGGCCTCGCGCGCGGTGGCGCGGTGTGCGCGATAAAGAATATAGTCTTCGGCGACCTTGTAGTGGCCGGCTTTCATCAATTCCTCCTGCACCATGTCCTGGACTTCCTCGATATGGAGGAATGCTTGTTTCACGAGCAGGGCGCGTTCCGTAACGGCGCGGGTGATGGCGGAAGCAGGTGCGGGATCCTTCTCGAGGGAGAGAAACGCCTTGCGGATGGCGATTTCGATTTTGGCTTCGTTCCACGGCACGACCTGATGATTGCGGCGGATGAGGCGGACGGTGACACCTTGGGTGTCACGCTGAAGGAGGTTGAGCTTCTGAGCGCGCTTGAGCAGGAGGCTCTTGGCGACGTCGAAGGCGTTGTTATCGACCAAAGTTTTTTCGATGAGCACGTAGAGATCGTGAAGGGAAACGCGCAGGGGACCGCGTTCGAGGGCTTTCTTGGTGAGATTGGAGGCGACTTCGCGGGTAACGTCGGCGACGAAGCGTTGGTTCTTCTCGTTGAAAATATCCTTCTCGCCCTTGGCCTGCATCAGGTTGGCGAGGGAACGACCGACGGTGTCAGCGACTTCACTCAGGTCGAAGCGTTCCTCGCCGTGAGGGCAGAGGACCTGGACTTCGGGGACGGCGACGGCTTCGTCGCGAAGGATGTCGCGCCAGTTGTAGTTGGGTTTCTGATCCTGCGGTACGCCACTGAGTTTTTTCAGGGCAAGGTCTTGGGCAATGGAAGGTGTATGCATGGGCAATGCGGCGGGGTAGACGGTTAAACCGAAAAAGGGGGAACGATGTACTGACGAAAACGTGGCTCAGAGCTCGTCGTCGCTCGATCCATGAAGGGCCGAGGATTTCTGATACTCGGTGACGCGACCCTCGAAGAAGTTTTGCTCCTTCTTGATGTCCATCATTTCGGCGAGCCACGGGAGGGGATTTTTTACCCCGGGGTTGAGCGGGGTGAGACCAACGCCTTCAAGGCGCCGGTCGGCAATAAAATCAATGTAACTAAGAAATTCCTCGATCGACAGACCGACGGCGTTGACGGGCAGGCAGTCGCGGATGAAATCCTTCTCCAGACTGATGCCTTCGGCCATCATCTGACGCAGTTCTTCCTTGAACTCCGGCGTCCAGATTTCGCGATTTTCCTCGACGAGGTCCATGAAGAGATTCCGGAAGAGTTCAATGTGGTTGGATTCGTCGCGCAGCGTATAGCGGAACATCTGGCCGATGCCGGGGAATTTGTTCTGGCGATAGAGCGCCAGGACCATGCCGAAGAGCCCGTAGAATTGGGTTCCTTCCATGCACTGGCCAAAAACAAAAATATTTTTCGCGAGCAGGCGTTTGTTTTCGATCTTCGTCATGTCGAGATCGCGGCGCAGATCGCGGGACACCTTGTTGACGAACTCGTTCTTTTTCTCGATCGACTTGATGTCCTCGAACATCGCCTCGCACTCGTGCGGATTGATGCCGAGGGAGGAAATCATGTAGAGCAGCGAGTCCGCGTGGATGTTTTCCTCGTGCGCATGGCGGCCGAGCACAAGTTTTAACTCCGGGGCGGTGACGAGTTCGCGCACGACGTGCTGGATGTTGTCGCCGACGATACCCTCGGCGGCCGAGAAATAACCGATACCCATGCGGATGATCCAACGCTCAATATCGCTGACGACCTGGGTGTCGCGCCACTGCTCGATATCCTTGCCCATCGGAACGTCCTCGGGCTCCCAATGGTTCGCCTTCATCGTCTTGTAGAGATCGTAAGCCCACTGGTACTTTAACGGCAGAATATTGAAGTAGGGAACCTGACGGCCGTTGATGACTTTTTTGGCGGCAAAGGCGGCTTCGGCTTTTGCTTGATCGAGAACGAAGGTCTTGGAGCCGACGGAAAATGATTTTTGCATGGCAGTACGGAGAGGCTGAAACGAGGAAACGATGGAGAAATCGAAGTGAGTCCCGTGGTCTAGAGACGAAAGAAAGTGTCTGGCCACATAAAGTTGCCAAAACTTCCTAACACATTGTCGACCACCACAGGATGTGGATGCCCGGAACCTTGACCACAACTAATGGAAATCCGGGTAACCTCCGTCAAATAGATTAAAGATCAGAAATGATAATTTTTGGTGAATTTTTAGTTGGACAACAAAATCCCAACTCAACTGCCGATCACGGTGGAAAATTTCTGCGAACGGAAGTGGTTCGCCAGAGTGAAAACGAGGAAAGCAAATTCGGATAAAAATCGGGCAAATATTTTCTTGACGCGAAGGATCAGCGCCGAAGTCGAACTTCGAGGCAGGATTTTTTTCTGAGAACTTATCCATTCACTGAAATATTTCCGGAAGTGGTGGCGACGATGCGGCAGTTTTGAAATTTGCGGTTATCCTCAACGGTTCGCGAGGCATCGCATTGGGTCGTGGTCGTGCGCGGGTTTCTCGGGTTGAATTTTTTCATGAGAATTCCGGGGGAATAAAAAAGGCGGCTGCATTGCGGCTGCCGCCTTTGGGCGGGAAGGGATGTTTTGAGTTGGATCAGAATTCCAATTTGGCGCCGAGCTGCAGCTGCCAGCGCGACAGATCGGTGAAGACCGTCGGAGCGGTCTGGCTGGTGCCATTGAAGGTATAGACGTACTGACCGGAGGCGTTGACGGTCGCGTTTGCCACGCCACGGGTGTAGCCGTTGTTGGGACCAGTGGCGAAATCGATGCCGCTGGTTACGCCCCACTTCTTATTGAAGATATTGGCGAAGTTGATGCAGTCGGCAAATACGGTGAGCTTGGTCTTGTGATAGAGCGGGATTTCCTGTTCCACGTGCAGATCGAGCGTGTGTTGCCAAGGGCTGTATGAATTGTTCGGCGATACGATCTGGCCTTTATATTTCTTGAGTTCGGTGCTGTTAACGAAATTCCAAAAAGTCGCGGCTTGGACGGCACCGGTTGGATCGGAGGCGCTGGTGCTCCACACCACTTTTGGATCGTCGGGGCCGGTCGGCACATAGAAGGCATCGTTACCGAAGGTGCCATCGTTATTGATGTCGTTGGACCGGCCGAACACCCAGCTATAGGCGTGACCGGTTTGGGCGCGGAATACCGCAGTCACGCGCGTGGCTGCATCCTTGCGACTGGAGAAGTGAAATTCACGGGTCGCACTCGCGACGAACTTATCGGGAACGGCATAAAGCGAACCGTGGGCAGTGTCGTCGTTCGGATTGACCACCGCACGGCTATTGTAGTTGGAGGAGGCAACCGAAGAGGTGAGCGCCTGGACTTCGGTGGCATGCGTGTGGGTGTAAGCGAACGAGAATGCCCAGCCTGCTTTCATGCTGCGGGCGAGTTGCAGGGTGTACGACTGCGAGCCGCCATTATCGGTATTGGTCAATTCGTAGACGCCAGTCTTGCTGAAGTTGGTGTGAAGAGCAGAATTGGAGTAAAGGATGCGGCCATCGGGCGTGGTGCCGCTGGGCAGAAGGTTCAAATTGACATAATTAACGGCCTTCTGGACTTGAATCAAATTGGCTTCCGCCGTGGCAACCAAGCCATACCAAGGCAGGGTGACGTCCACCGCGATATTATCCTTCCACGAGGTCGGCACTTGGAAATTCGGATCGGTGAGCGACATGCTCGGGGTCGGGGCGGCAGGCGGAGCGAGCGTCTGCACGTACGCGGGATCGGGATTGAACGGAGCATAGGGAGCAGTTATGGGAGGGGACGACGTGCTGCTTGACGAGTTCTTCCCATCTCCCGATTTGGTCACGGTGTTCAACTGCCCGTTTGCGCCATACGCGTTGCCGATCCATACCGCAGGATTGGTGCCTTGGAAGAGGCCGACGCCGCCGCGAATCTGGATTTTGAGTTTGGTTGGCAGCTTGTAGTTAAAACCGACGCGAGGTGCCAGAGTGTAATTTCCGGTGGGGACCGAGTTGTTCGGGATGCCAAAGGCGGTTTGGAAGGCCGGCAGATAGTACGGTTTGTTCGGGAAGTAGGGATAATCAAAGCGCACGCCGCCTACGATGGTCAGGCTTTGATTGGGTTTCCAAGTGTCTTGGAGCAGCAGTCCGGCATCGGTGTAAGAATAATGATAGGTGGCGGCGGCAACTGTATCGGCTCCGCCCGTGTAGGCTTGTTGGTAACGGATATAGTTGGGTGTGCCCGCGGCGAAAGCCGCCGGACTGGCAAAGGCATAATTTCCCGCGTAGTACTGACCGAAGACATCGGAGTAACCGTTTTTGTCCACGTCGGCGCCGAACTTCAGGGTGTGATCGCCCAGTGAATATTCCCCATACAAGTGGCCGTTGTAATCATTCGTATAGAGTTGATTCAATTGGTAGGAAATATTGGTACCGACGTCCAAAGCACCGACTTTCGCCGCTCCCGTTACCGCGTCCGTGCCATTCACTCCATTGATGTAAATCGCGGGAGTGATTGGCGTATAAAGCGAAGAGGTGCCGTTATATTTACTGCCCGACGCACCGAACTCGGAACGTAGATTCGAGGTCCAATTGCTGTTGAGCAGGAAAGTGAGATTGTCGTACTTGCGGTTGGATTGATAGCCGTTGCTCGTGAATTGAGTGAAGGTCGAGCTGTTGCTGAAGTTGGGCGCCGAGCTGTCGGTGCGGCGGTATTCGAGAGTCGCACGCTGGTTGCTATTAATATTCCAGTCGATCTTGGCCAAAAAGCTCTCTTGTTTGCTCTCGACGACGCTAGCCAGATTGCCTGGATCGATGCCGTAGGCTTTCGCCGCAGCCAGAATGGTGGCGAGATCCGCCGCACCGGGCACGAATTGAACCGGCGAGTAGGAAAGACCGGTTCTTTGGTAGTTTTCGTAATTCACGAAAAAGAACAATTTGTCCTTGATGATCGGACCGCCGAAACTGAATCCGTACGTGTGTTCCTGGAGTGGATCTTTCACGCCTCTGTTGGGGTCGGTTGGGCCTTGGCCGGGATTGGACGCGCGGAGGCTTTTGCCAGTGTAATAGGTGTAAGCGTCGCCGTGAAATTCATTGGTCCCGCTCTTGGTGATCGCGTTGATCAGAGCTCCGGTGAAACCGGAGTGGGTCACGTCATAAGGGCTGAGGCTGAAGTCCAGGAGAGCAATGGCATCCAGCGGAATCGGGCTGCGCAGGGACGCGAAGCCGTTGCCATTGAGGCCGAAGGGATCGTTGCTTTGCTGACCGTCCACGAGGAAGGAATTGAAGCGGTTGTTCTGGCCTTGGGCAGAAACTGAGAACTCGCCGGTGGAGGTATTGATTGTGAGGCCGATGCGAGTATCGAGATTGATGAGATCCTGGACGTCGCGACGCGCGGTGGGGACCTGGGTGATTTGCTGGCGGGTGAATGCCGTTGAAGTTCCGATCTTACCGGGATCGAACGCACTGTTGGAACTTCCGGTCACCTGCATTTTCTCCAGGACGACAATATCGTTGGAGAGCGTGAAATTGATGGCTTCGGCCTGGGCAACGCCGAGATAGATTTCGTCCTGGCTTTGCGGTTGAACGTCTTTCGCGCTTACCGTGACCGTATAAGGTCCTCCCACCCGGAGCCCCGAAAAATCATACTGGCCGTTGGAGCGGGTAGTGGTGGAGTTTTTGGTGCCGGAAGGGACGTTAAGCGCAGTGACGGTCGCACCTGAAACAGAACTCCCGTCCTTATTGGTAACGAATCCGGTGAGGGAAGCGGTGGTAACGCCTTGGGCGAAGACACTCTGGGCCAAGGCTAGGAATGCCGATACCACAATAGTGGAAACAAACGTTCTAACG
>JAYVMJ010000365.1:0-3766 GCA_043759025.1 Verrucomicrobiota bacterium
CGGCACGAACTTTTTCTTCAGCAGCTGGAGTGCGATCACGGCTCCTACGCCTAAACAAAAACAACTCCGTTGTATAGTTTATTTATTGACGCCTCCTAACTTGCCCGGACTCTTTGAGGCGTTGCGCCCTGTTCGCGCAAAGCGCGAATCGACTGCGCATCGTGGCGTTTGGCCAGCCGCTGTCCGCCCTCATCGGTGATGAGTGGACAATGATAAAACGAGCGCGGCGTGAGGCCGAGTGCGCGATAAAGCAGGAGCTGGCGGAACGTGGACTGCATCAAATCTGCGCCGCGTACCACCTCGGTGATGGCCATGTTCGCGTCGTCCACGACACACGCCAATTGGTAGCTGGGCAGGTCGTCCTTTCGCCAGACGAGAAAGTCGCCGAAATCGCGGCCGGCGATGGCGCGTTGTTCGCCGAAATGGCCGTCGTGGAAAGTCAGCATTTCCTCCTCCGGAACGCGAAACCGCCAGTTAGTGGTTTCGCGATCAACCAGTGCCGGCAGCGGTGAATTTGCGGACGGACGAAATTCCGTTGGGTAAAGCGGCTCCTCCGACTCGTCAGTGTCATGCGGAGCACTGGCCGCGGCCAGCACGTCGCGTCGCGAGCGGTTGCACGGATAGATGAACCCGCCCGTATGTAGTTTTTTTAGCGCTGCCCGATAGAAGGGAATACGTTCGCTTTGTGACACCATGGGTTCTGCCCAGACGAGGCCGAGCCAGTGAAGGTCTTCGATCATGGCGGAAATGAATTCCGGACGGCAGCGAGCCGCATCCAGATCGTCGTTGCGTAACTGCAGGCACCCGCCGGCATTTTTCGCCCGCTCACCGGCGAGCCAAAACGTGCGGGCATGGCCAATGTGGAGCAGTCCGGTGGGCGAAGGGGCAAGCCGTCCGCGATAAATTGAGTCGGAGTTAAACACTGATCCACATTGATGAACACTAATGTGGCAGAGATCAGTCAGAAAATAATGTGACGAAGGTTATCGGTAAAAATTAGTGCTGATTAGCGGCCATTAGTGGTTTCAAATTCAGCCATGTCGAAAACCCTGTGCGTCTATTGCTCCTCCAGCGACCGACTTGATCAGAAATACTATGCGACCGCTGGCGAAGTCGGGAGCGAGATGGCGCGGCAGCAATGGACGCTGGTGTACGGCGGTGGCAAGACGGGCTCGATGGGAGCGGTTGCGCGCGGCGTGAAATCCGGTGGTGGTCGCGTCATCGGGGTTATTCCCGATTTTATGAAAGCGCGGGAATTGGAATTCACCGAGGCCGACGAGTTGATTTCGGTCCTGACGATGCGGGAGAGGAAGATGCTGATGGAAACGCGGGCGGACGCGTTTCTCGCCTTGCCGGGTGGCTGGGGCACGCTGGAGGAATTATTGGAAATCCTCACGCTGGCGCACTTGGAAGCACTGAGAAAACCGGTGGTGATCCTCAATCAGGATGGGTATTACGACGACCTGTTCCGGTTCTGCGGAAAAATGGTCGAAGAAAAATTCATGCAGACGACCATCCATGGCAAGTATGCCGTCGCACGATCAGTCGCAGAAGTTTTTTCGCTAATCGACAACTGGACTCATCAGGCCGGCGACGCGAAATGGTTTCAGACCAGGTGAAAATCAAGTAATCTTGAAGTGGCCGCTCCCTCATGCGGAAGAATTTTCTAATTCTTCCGCATGGGGGAGCGGTGTTCCGTTTCGTCCGTATCGAGGTGAATGCGTTTCCATGCATCCATGCGGGGAGGAGGTGCGTAGAGAGAACAAATGATTTGCTGCTTACCCCTTCGGCGTCGGACAATTCTCGCGGCTATTTACCTGGGATTTTCTGCCTTCGTGACCAAGCCCGTTAGCGCGGAAGAGAAATTTGCGCAGAATGATATTCCTGCTTTGCTGATGATCGCTCCCAGGGAGGCAACGCCGATCGATCAGCAGATCCTCGCCAGCCAGCAGCACCTGAAGGCGGCCGCTTCCCCTGGTGCTGAGCTGGAACGTCTCGGCTGGTTGTATATTGCAAAAGCACGGGCCAGTTCCGATCCGGGATTTTTCACCTTGGCCGCGCTCGCCGCAGACGCACTCGAACAGAAGTTCAATCTGCCGCAGGAAGCCTGGCTGTTGCGCGGACATGTCCTGCAAACCCGTCACCGCTTTGCGGAGGCGGAGGAAATGGCGCGGCGGCTGATCGCCGCTCGTGGCACTGCGGCTGATTTCGCGCTGCTGGGAGACGCCTTGTACGACGAGGGGCGGATAGCCGAAGCCGCGAGCGCGTACCAACAAATGGTCAATCTCAAGCCGAGCTTGGATTCGTATTCGCGCGCCGCGAATATCCGTTGGATCAAGGGCGATCTGGCGGGTGCGGTTGAACTCCAGACTTTGGCGGTGCGTTCGGGCGGCCCGGGCGATGCCGGCGCGCTGGCGTGGAGCCTGTGCCGTCTGGGTCAATTGGTGTGGCAACAAGGCGATGCCGGCACCGCGACTCATTGCGTGGCGCGGGCCTTGGAACTGGTGCCCGAATTCGAACCTGCGCTGCTTTTGCAGGGCAAGCTATTGCTCGGGGCAAATCGGCCGAAGGACGCACTCGTTCCGCTGGCGCGGGCGGTCGAAATCTTGCCGCTGCCTGAACCACGCTGGGTGTACGCTGAAGCACTTCGCGCGGTGGGTCGTGATGCCGACGCGGAGCGGGTGGAGATCCGTCTGGTTCGCGAAGGAATCGCGGAAGATCCGCGCACCGTCGCGCTTTTTCTGGCGACCCGCGGGCGCGATTCGTCGACTGCAGTGCGTTTGGCCCACGCGGAACTGACCACGCGGTCGGATATCATGACCCATGCGGCCAATGCGCTGGCACTGGCGCGTGACGCGAAACTCGACGAAGCGATGGTGCAGATGCACGCCGCCGTGGCCGAGGGAACAGCCGATGCACGCCTCTATCTTTACGCAGGCAATGTTGCCGCCCTGGCCCACCGACCGGAGGCCGCCGACTATCTGCACCGTGCGTCCCTGCTGTCGCAGCAGCTGCTGCCGTCAGAGCGACGGCTGCTCGATGATTCCCTTTTGTTGCTCCCGACCGACTCCCGGCCAAAGGGGGACATTAATCAACCCACACATAACAAAACATCATGAATCCCAAGTCCAAGCCCGCAAAAAATCCGGGCGTATTCTCACGGATTGCCGCAGTGGTGCTGCTCGGTGCAGCCCCTGCTTTTATGCACGCCTCCAGTCATATGGACGCACCGCTCATCACCCTCGATCCCTCGGCCAACACGACCGACGTCTATGCGTTCGTCAATCAACACGACGGATCTAAATTCCTTACTGCGGCCCTTGCCGTTTATCCGCACGAAGAGCCCGGCGTGGGGCCGAACATATATAATTTCGACGAAAATGTGCTTTACGAAATCCACGTTGCAACGGGCAAGGACCTTGCCGCAGGTCTAGCCACCTACACTTACCAGTTTTATTTTACCACCACCTACAAGAGTCAGACGACCATTCTCCAATCCTATCTTGGGGTCATTCAGGATGTGGGAGATGCCGCACAAAATCTCACCCAGACTTATGTCGTTAAACGAATCGATAACCGCACGCACAAGACGACGGTTTTGGGGAGCGGCAAAGTGCCGCCCAACAACCAGGGAGTTGCCACGCCTGCCTACAACGTGGACAATAATGGCGACATGGTGGCGCGGGACGGGGTGGCCGATGCCGCCGATCTTGATCATTATACCGCACAAACCGTTTATTCACTCCAAGGACACCGGGTTTTCGCC
>JAYVMJ010000366.1:0-4574 GCA_043759025.1 Verrucomicrobiota bacterium
GCCTTGGCTGCGCCGCAAATCGCACACTGCGCCGATGCGCGCAGTTACTACCGCTCCCATCTGAGAGGCAGTCTCAGCGGCCGCAAAGATCACCGCGCCCTCCAATCACTCCATCGCTCCATGGAACTCACCCTCGACGCACTGCTGCAACACGATGCCTCACCCCGCTCGCGTGCCGCCGCGGCCTATGCATGGAAATGCACGGCCTTTGAACTTTATCCCGGCGCACCGGCCCTTGCCCGGGCCGCTGAATCCGCCTGTCGCGCTCTCGGTGGCAGCGACCGTCCCTTTCCAGGAAGCGGACGTTTTCAACTGGCCTCCCGCTTTCTGGGCTGGCGGATGGCCCGGCGTCTTTTCGCGTGACGACTCCGAAAATTATCCCGTTCGATCAATTGGTGGCCGACTACCAAAACACCGCGTCACACAACGACGCGCTCCACCAGCAGTTGACCGCCGCGACGTGGGCGGACCCGGTGCTCGCGGCCCATCGCCAGCACGTGGAGGAGGGAAAACTCGGCTTTGGCGATGCGGCGTTTCACGCGATGTGGGCATATTTGCTCGCCGCCGCGGCCCACCGTTTTGGCGCAGTCCGCGCGCTCGAAATCGGAGTGTTTAAAGGCCAGGTCATTTCGCTCTGGGCGCTGCTCGCGCGCGTCCATGGGCTGAATGTTGAAGTATCCGCTCTCGGACCGCTGGCCGGGCAACCGCGCCCGAAGGCCACTATTCTCAGCAAAATCCGGTATCGCATCAGCCCCGGTTATCGCGAACAAATCGACAACGCCAATTTTTACGCCGTCGAGGACTACACCGCCATCATCAACGCCCACTTTTTGCATCATGGGCTCGATTTCAAACAAGTGAAACTGCATCGCGGCTTCTCCACCGAGCCGGCCATCCTCGACCGGCTGGCCGGCGAAACATTTCACCTTGTTTACGTCGATGGCGATCACCGCTATGAGGGCGCACTCCATGACTTCAAAACCTTCGCGGCCAAAATCCCCGTCGGCGGCTGGTTGGTCGCCGACGATGCGGGCGGAGATTTGCCCGGCACGACTTTCTGGAAGGGCCACGCGGCCGTCACGCGCGCAGTGCAAATTGTGCCTTCCCTCGGTTTCAAAAACGTCCTGAACGTCGGTCACAATCGCATCTTTGAACGTGTCGGAATGTGAGTCGCCAGCCCGGGTCCGCGTTTTCCTGCCGACCTATCGTCGGCCTCAAATGCTGCCGCGCGCCATCGCGAGTCTGCGCGCGCAAACGATGTCCGCCTGGACCTGCGAATTGCACAACGACGACCCCGCGGATCCATTTCCCGCCAGCCTCGTGCAACAGCTCGGAGACGCTCGAATTCGCCTCGTCACCCACGAACGGAATCTCGGCCCCATCGCGACGTTCAATCTGTTCTATCATCCCACCGTCGAGCCGTTCAATCTGTTCTATCATCCCACCGTCGAGCCGTTTTTTGCCCTTCTCGAAGACGACAACTCGTGGGAGCCGCACTTTCTTGAACGAATGATCGCCGCTTTGTCGGCCCACCCGGAATCCATCCTCGCATGGTGCAATCAGTCGGTCACACGCGAGGATCACGTCGGCGAAATCGTCCCCACCGGACACACGGTCAATGCGGTTGAAACCGGCGCCCCGCGCCTGATTCCCTGGGGCGATTTGCGGCAAGTGATGGGCGCACGCCACGCGAATGGAGCCATGGTGATGCGCCCCCAGCTCGGAAAAAATTACCCCACCCCGGAAATTCCCTTCGGTTGTGTCGAGGCATTTCGTGAACGCATGTTGCCGCATCCGCTCGTCTATGTGCCGGAAACGCTGGCTACCTTCACGATCACCCAAACGACTGCGCGCCGGAACGATCATGTTACGTGGGGAATCGCGCTGGTGCTGCTCGCCGCAACGTTTCTCAAACACGCCTCGCTCGACGAGTCCGCACTCCGAAGGCTTTGCGATCATTTCCGCCAGCAGTCGCCGCCGATGACCAATGAATTGTTGGCCGCAAGTTTTGTGGCTGCGGAAAACGGATCGCTGCGCCGACACATGAATTGGCGCGACTGGATGCGATTCCTGCTCCAGTTAGCTCGCCATCCCCTCGTCTGGTGGCGAATCTTGCGCGCACGGACCCTGCATCCAGACTGGTGGGAATTCTTGGATTATCACACCGCCGCACGATTTGCGTCCGCGCCTCGTCCACGCGTATGATCGTGACACCGCCGGTCACGCTCCAGATCAGCCTCGCGCCTTCCGACCATCGGCTGGCGCGGGAAATATTGCCGCATCAAATCCGGAACTGGCGCGGGCAGGTGGCGGAAATTCTGCTCACGATCGATTTGCACCGCAGCGCCGGGCGTTTTGCGGACGACTGGGAAGAGGGCCGCGATAAAATTTCCGCCTTCGCCCACAGCATCGAAGGCGCTCGCATCGTGGAAGTGGATTATGGTGCGCCCGCAGCCGCCGCAGTGGGACGCGAATTCTTCGGTGGACGAACTGTGCCGCGCAAGGATCACCGCGGCGGTCCTTACTACGCTTACTTTTTTGGCCTCAATGCTGCGACTCACCGGCATGTTTTGCACTGCGACGCCGACATGATGTTTGGCGGTGGTTCGCAGACGTGGGTCGCCGAAGCGTGTGCGTTGCTCGAAAAGGAAAACGATGTACTGGTCACCGCCCCGCTGCCCGGTCCGCCCGCGCCCAACGGCAAACTCATCGAACTGGCGGGCACCAGACTTCCCTGGGCCAGTCCCGCCTACACCTTTCACGAGATGAGCAGCCGGGTTTTTCTGTTGGATCGCGACCGCTTCAAAAAGCGAATCGGCGCGCTGCGTCCGGAATTTGCTTCATCACGCGGGGTCGTGCTCGCACTCCTCGAGGGCAATGCTCCACGCGAGCTTCCCGAGCGTCTCCTGACAAATGCCATGAATTCACACGGTCTGCATCGCGTGGATTTTCTCGGCGAAACGCCGGGAATGTGGAGTCTTCATCCTCCTTATCGGTGCGCCGATTTCTACCAAAAACTTCCCGGCTTGATTCGCCTCGTCGAAACGGGCGCGATGCCCGCGGCCCAACTTGGTTTTCACGACGTCGGCGACAGTCTCGTGGACTGGAGTGAAGCCCGCGCGCGCATGGCTGAGCGTCGTTGGTGGAAACGTCTGGCCACGCGCCTCCGCTCATGAGCCGCATTCTCATTGTCAGCCCCGGCAGCCCGAGCCGGAATCCGCGGCCGCTCAAGGAAGCCGACACGCTCGGTCGTGCGGGGCACGACGTGACTCTGCTCACTCTTAGCGAATCAGCAGACTATGACGCGATGGACCGGGACTTGATTCGGAATGCTCCCTTTCACCACGAAGCGGTCGAAGCAAATCCCGGCAAACTAAAACATTTTCTCCAGCGCGCCCGGCAACGCCTCGCGGTCAAGGCCACGTCCGCCGGTTTTCCGACGCTGCACGCGCTAGGAGCATCCGGTCCGTTGCGCCGACGCGCGCTCGAACTGGCCGCGGACCTGACGATCGTGCACAACGAAATTCCTTTCTGGATCGGTTGCGACCTGCTGGATCGTGGCCGCCGGGTAGCCGCCGATTTCGAGGACTGGTATTCCGAGGATCTTTTGCCGGCCGCACGGCGCGGACGACCACTGGAATCGTTGCGCAAAATCGAGCGTCAGCTGTTACGTGAGGCCGCCTATATTTCGACCACGTCTTCCGCCTTGAGCGCTGCACTCGCGGCCCGCTTCACCGCTCCCGCGCCACAAGTGCTGACCAATTCATTTCCGCTGCAAACTGAGCCACGCTCGGGACCGCCGGGGTCTCCGCCTTCGTTCTTTTGGTTTTCCCAAACGCTCGGCCCGGGTCGTGGCCTTGAATTCTTTTGCGACGCTTGGATTCGCACCA
Source organism: Verrucomicrobiota bacterium (assembly GCA_043759025.1). Taxonomy (GTDB): domain Bacteria; phylum Verrucomicrobiota; class Verrucomicrobiia; order Opitutales; family Opitutaceae; genus Lacunisphaera. The sequence continues at coordinate 3,891 of JAYVMJ010000366.1, forward strand.
AATTGCCGAGCCGGCTTGTGCTGCTGGGTGAACCCACCGAGAAATTTGACCGCACGCTGCTCGCTCGCCTGCCCGCGGAGTTCGCGGCGCGCGTTACGATGGAGCCGCTCGTGCCACCCCGCGAACTCCCGCGGTTAATCGCGCAACATGACATCGGTCTCGCCCTCGAACAGCCGTGGATCTTTAACCGCGATCTCACGATCACGAACAAAATTCTTCAGTATCTTAACGCCGGTCTCGCCGTGATCGCGACGCCGACCGCCGGCCAACGCGAAGTGGCGGTCAACGCTCCGGGCGCAATGAGTTTCATTCAGCCGGAATCGCTCGATGCAACCGCCCTGATGCTCGATCAATTGATTGCAAATCCAATCCAGCTCGCAGCGGCTCAACGCAGTGCCCGTCTCGCCGCCGAGACTACTTATTGCTGGGAACGGGAAGCGCCACGCCTCGTGCAAATGGTGGCGCAAGCATTGACGGCTCCAGCGCGATGAAGGAATTCGTTCGCCGCACCCTGCGCTCGATGGTGATGGTTGCCTTGCGCATTCGCAGTCAGCCTTACGCAACGGCCGCGGGCACCCGCCGCCTCGTGATTTCCCCACACCCAGACGACGAAGCGTTCGGCTGCGCGGGTATGATTTCCATCCAGCGGAGCGCTGGAAATACCGTCGCAGTAGTTTATCTCAC
>JAYVMJ010000367.1:0-7157 GCA_043759025.1 Verrucomicrobiota bacterium
GTTTGATTGTGGCTGGTTTTGGATCCTTCGCGACGGAGCGCCTGAGGGTGCGTCGCTTTTGCAGGGGTCGGTTGGCCGCCGCGGACGATCTGGATGAGCCGGATTTACCCGACGATTTTTTTTTCTTAGGTTTCATGGTTCCCGAATTCTCGAGTTCAGAATTTCCGTTCCTGAAAATGAAAAATTGCGCTGAGTCTGATCGAAAATAGTTCGAAGGCCCCGTCTTCGCGCTGTTACGACACCCCGGGGGCGGAAGCGGCGCTAGCTAGGAATCCCTGTTTTCTCAAAATTAGCAATTTACTGACAATTCAAAATCTCCGCATCGGTCGGCATTCGGACGAGTCGCCGAAATAATCGGATCGGCGCCAAGGCCGCCGCTCATTTCCGCCCGTTGAACACTATTTGTCCGGAAACGATGGTCGTTTTGACGCAGCCGGTCAGTTCCTGGCCCGACCAAGGGGAGTTGTGCGATTTACTGAAGCCCTTCGTTGCGTCGTAAAGCCATTTTTCCTCCGGATCGAACAGGCAGACGTCGGCATTTTCGCCGGGTGCCAGCGTGCCGGCGGGAAGTTTCAGGATCGTGGCTGCGCGTCGTGTCAGCAGGTTGATCACCTTCGATAATTTGAATTTATTTTCCCGGACGAGAATATCGAGGCAGACCGGCAGGGCCGTTTCCAAGCCGGTGATTCCGTTGGGCGCGTAATCGAATTCGCGATCCTTTTCATCCGGGGCGTGCGGCGCGTGATCGGTGCCGATGCAGTCGAGCGCGCCATCCTTCAATCCGGCGATGATGGCCTTGCGATCAACCTCGGTCCGCAAAGGCGGATTCATTTTAAAGTTCGTGTCGTAGGTGGCCAGCGCTTCCTCGGTGAGTGCGATATGATGCGGTGTCGCCTCGGCGGTGACATTGATGCCATCTTTCTTCGCGCGGCGCATGAGTTCGACCGACAGGGCGGAACTGATGTGCTGCATATGAATGTGCGCCCCGGAGTAGGAGGAGAGAATGATATTGCGCGCCACGATGATATCCTCGGCGGCATGCGGCCATCCACGCAGGCCCAGTCGCGTGGAAACGGTGCCTTCGTTCATCACAGCGCCCTTGGTCAGGCTTTCATCCTGACAGTGATCGAGCACGGTCAGATCGAACATCTTGGCGTATTCCACGGCGCGGCGCATGAGCTCGTTGCTGGTGACGCAAAGTCCGTCGTCTGTGATGGCGACCACGCCGGCTTTTTTGAGTGATCCGTGCGGGGCCAGTTGCTCACCTTTCATGCCGACGGTGATGCAACCGGTCGGATAGACGTGGACCAAGGCCTTGCGCGCGGCGTTGTTGATCAGCTCGATTGTGCCCGCATTGTCCGCCACTGGTGACGTATTGGGCATGCACACCACCGTGGTGAAACCACCGGCCGCGGCAGCTTGGGAACCGGTCAGAATCGTTTCCTTGTGGGTCTGCCCTGGTTCGCGGAAATGGACGTGAATATCAACCAGTCCCGGACAGACGACCAATCCCCGAGCATCGATTTTCTTCGCGCGTTTTTTCCCCGAGGCACCGAGGCTGGCGACAAATTTTCCGTCGGTGATAAAAACGTCGCCTACACCGTCCCGCTTCGAAGCGGGGTCGATGACGTGTCCATTGGTGATCCAGAGGGAAGGCATGAAGAAGTAGAAAGGATTAAGTGACGGAGATCCAGTTGTGAGCGGAGGGCGGGCGCGGGGTGAATCCGATTTTCAACGAATATTATTATTCAACAGGGGTTGTGACCATTTCCGGTTGGCCGCCGGAGCAGAGGTAAAGGGCGGCCATCCGGACGGCGATGCCGTTGGTGACTTGTTCGAGGATCACGCTGCGCGGAGAATCCGCCAGCGCGCTGTCTATCTCAACGCCGCGGTTGATCGGTCCAGGGTGCATGATGATCGCGTCGGGCTTTATCCACTCTGCCCGGGTTTGGTTGAGTCCGAACATACTGGTATATTCACCGAGCGAGGGAAAATGACTTGATGCCTGTCGTTCGTGCTGAATTCGGAGCAGCATCACCACATCGGCGTCAGCCAGGGCGGAGCGGAGATTGTGGGAGACATTCACGCCGAGTGATTCGAACCAGTGCGGCACAAGCGTCGACGGTCCCACGATGGTAACGTCCGCGCCGAGTTTGTTGAGGGCGTGAATATTCGAGCGGGCGACCCGGCTGAACAAAATGTCGCCGAGAATTACGACCTTGCGGCCCTTGAGATCGCCCAGTTTTTCCTGCATCGTGAAAACATCGAGCAGTGCCTGCGTCGGATGTTCGTGCGCACCGTCGCCGGCATTGACCACGGGAATATCGAGGACACGGCTCAGATAGAGCGGCGAGCCGCTCGCGGCATGGCGGATGACGATCAGATCGGCGCTGAGTGCCTGGATGTTTTGTGCGGTGTCGCGCAAGGTTTCACCCTTCGTGGTGCTGGAGGATGCGGCGTCGAAGGAAATGACGTCCGCACTGAGAAACTTTGCCGCCATTTCAAACGACAGGCGGGTGCGCGTGCTCGGCTCGAGGAAGAGATTGACGATCGTCTTGCCGCGGAGGGCGGGCACTTTCTTGACTTTGCGATCGAGGATGCGGCGAAACGCGCCGGCCGTGACGAGCAGTTGCTCGATTTCGGCGCGGCTTAGTTCCTCGATCGTGAGAAGATGTTTACGATGCCAGGGCACGGGACGATTTTTTTGATTTTTGAGCTTCTGGTTTCGACCCTCGGGGGATCGAGGTCGCGAGCACGGTAATGGAATCGTTGCGCGGATCAGTTGGATCGAGGCGAACGATGACCTTTTCATTGCCATTCGTGGCGATTGCCATGCCGCAATAATCGGGCGCAATTGGCAATTTCCGCCCGCCGCGATCGGCGAGTACGGCGAGTTCCACTCCCGTCGGACGCCCGTGATCGAAAAGTTCATCCAATGCCGCTTTGACCGTACGGCCGGAATACAGCACGTCGTCGACGAGGACGACGGTCGCGCCGTTGACGTCGTGGGGAATGAACGTCGGACAATACTCCTTTGGAATTGGCTGACGGCCGATATCGTCGCGGTGAAAGGAAATGTCGATCGTCCCCAGTCCCGGCTTGAGGCCGGATTTTTTTAGGCGCTCGACCAGGCGGGCGGCGAAAATGATCCCGCCATTGGCGATGCCGAGCAGCAGGAGGCGTTCGGATTTCCGGTGGCGTCCGGCAATGGCAAAGGCGACGCGCTCAATGGCTTGGTCGATCGTTTTTGAATCGTACTGCTGAGGTGTGCCCACGAACCCAAGGTTTTGGGCCGACGCGGGAAGCTCGTCCAGCGCAAAGGTGAGAATTGCGTTTTTGGCCCACGTGTCAGTCGCAAGCCGCCGGAACGAAATGCCGGTCAGGATTTTGTCTGCAGTGCTGGCTGCGGCAACCAGCGGGTTAGGCAGGTGTGGAGATTGACGACTTTGACCGGCTTGGCGATAAAGTCGTCCATGCCCGACGCGAGGCAGGCATCGCGATCCTCCGGACGCACATTGGCCGTGAGCGCCACGATCGGCAGTGGCTGATTACCCAGCATTTGCCGGATTCGCCGCGTAGTTTCAAAACCGTCGATTCCCGGCAACTGGCAATCCATGAAAATGAGATCCCACCGGCTTTTTTCCACGGCGGCGAGTCCCGCATGTCCGTCGCCCACAATGGTGCATTCAACGCCGAGGCGCTGCAGCATCATGGTGATCACGCGTTGATTCACCGGATCGTCCTCCACCACCAAAATTCGCCCGGTAAATTCGGGCCCTTGGGCGCGAACCGGGAACGACGGGGTGGACGCTTTTTGATTTTCGTCGAGCTCAAGGGGGATTTCAAAGAGCAGGGCCGAACCCTGGCCTGGCGTACTTTCCACGATGATTTGACCACCCATGCGCTGCACCAGCTTTTGGGAGATCGCGAGGCCGAGGCCGGTTCCGCCGTAGCGACGACTCATCGAGCTGTCCGCTTGGGTGAAGGGCTGGAAGAGAGTGGCGATCGTTTGGGCGTTCATGCCGATGCCGGTGTCGCGCACTTGCACTTTTAACCGCAGCACTCTGCCGGCATCGATCGCCCCGCCAAAACTGAGTTCCACGTGACCGTGCTCCGTAAACTTGATCGCGTTGCCCAAGAGGTTGAGCAACACCTGCCGGAAGCGGTTGGGATCGCCGCGCACCCGGCTTTTGCAAATCGAGTCGGTCGTCAACAGTAGCGAAAGTTTCTTCGTTTCCGCCCGGGAGCGCATGAGGGCCGTCACTTCGTCGGCCACTTTTACCGGATTAAACGGAATGGATTCAAACGCCATGGAGCCCGCCTCGATTTTCGAGAGGTCGAGCACATCGTTGAGGACGTGAAGCAGCGAATCAGCCGACTTCGCCGCGGTTTCGACCTGTTCGCGTTGAGGCGCATCGAGTTTTGTATCCTTTAATAATTCAAGCATGCCCATGACGCCGTTCATGGGCGTCCGGATTTCGTGGCTCATCGTGGCGAGAAACTCGCTCTTGGCCTGGTTGGCTGCTTCGGCGCGTTCCTTCGCTGTGCGCAATTCGTCCTCAATTTTCCGGCGGCGCGAATTTTCGTCCATGAGGCTGTGGTTGAGGTCCTCCGTAACCTTTGTTTTTTTCCGCAGCTCATCCGCGAGGATTTCATGTTCAAAGCCGAGACGCAGCGAATTACTCAGCGTGCGATAAAAACTCCGGGTCATCACGAGCAGGAATCCAGTGTAGATCGATCCCATGACGGCCATGATTGTTTCCAGTGTGTCCACGCTCAAATAACAGCGCAGCACCAGCGGCACCAACGCAGCGGCTTGGAATGAAAGACACGCGGGCAACACCGGCGAAAGCGAGCGGGTTGCCCCGGCGGTGAGCCCGGCTAGAATCAAGATGAGCAGTGAACGGTCCTGCCCGTGAAGCAGAGGATAAAAGGCCCACGCGGCAAATCCCCAACCCAGTCCGGTGATCGCTGCTCCAATGGTAAACTGGCGCTCCCAAACCTGCACGGGCGCACTGTTTGGATCCCGGCGATAGTTTCTCACCACCCATAGGCGTTGCGCGGTCGTCACCGTCATGACTGTCGCCCAGCTCAAGCTCAGGAGGGGAGCGCCTAATCTGGCGACATACCAACCCATGCCCCAAGTCGCGAAGAGCGCGGCGATTAACCCCGCGCTTAATTCGCTGTAGCCAATGCGCACCAACTCCGCTCGTAGCTTCGGAAGGCTGCCGCTTTCGGATACTGGGGGAGTGGAATTCACTTTACCGCTGTATCTTCGGCACATTTTCGCCCAAAAAGCGCTCGAAATGCGCGAACCTTGATTAAATGCAAAGGCTCTTCATTTGGAGGTCTTTATAAAGGAAATATCAACGGAGTCGGAATAAGCCGTGTCCATGCAGTCAAAACACCCTTCAGTCGGCACGATCGAATTAAATGGTGGGGGGCGACCTCCGGGCGCGTTTAAAAATTCTCGCACCGGAAGCGCGCCCGGAGGTCACGCTCCACCCCTGCAAACTGCATGGATACAGATAAGGGATACTCTCCGTCCTTCCCGCGCATTTTTTCTTTCACCTTCATTCATTCGTCATCCGGGCCTTTTCCGCCAGCATTTGCAGCCGGATCATCAGGCGGCGGTGCACCGCTTCGACCTCTCCGCGCGGGTATCGATTGTAAGGAGTCAGATTGATCGCGAAGTAAGTTGCGCCGCTGCCTTCAATGCGACCAACGACACTTCCACCATAAGCGTAACCCGGCGTGGTACCGAGTGCGTCTTGCACGCGCTGAAGATTATTCATGCCTGTAACAGTGCCATAGACGAGGCAGGGAAACTCCGAGGTGTCCACGTGTAGCTTTTGCACTTTCGCTCCGGCGGCTTCCGCCAGCGTCGTAAATTCAGCTTTCAGGCCCGCTGCCATGTATCGTGTTTCCAAGTTCGGCGGCAGTGTCACGGGATCACCAAGATAGTCGATGATGGCCCTATTCCCTGCATTCGAAGCGAGGCCCGATCTGCGGTTTGTCATCGCCTGCGGCTCCGTGAAATCCGACCAGGTTTTTTGCCGAAGCACGGTCTTTTCCACGCCCGTTTCGCCGAAATAAACCCCACCTTGCGAGCGGCTGTTGTAGAACGAGACATGTGGCCACCCGTCGTTCACGAATGTTTTGATCAAACGAAATTTCCCCGTGCCACGGCGAACAGCATCGTTCGCGCTTTCCTGGGTGGGTGTTGGACTGCCCGGACCGCGCGTCGTAATTGAGCAGCTCAAGTTCGCCGAGTCCAACGAGGCGAGCGTATAGGTGCCTTCGAGAAGATACCGTCCACCAATTTCGAGATGCGGTCGATCACCGCGCAGCGAGGCAATGACGATGCCGTCGCCGGGAGCGAACTCTGCGGCACCAAGTGTCACCGGAATTGTGTAGGGAAACAAATCTGCATCGCTCGTTTGCGCGCGACCGGGGAGTGACAAACCCGACAACGCGAACGCGATGAACGACCACCGGACTGAGTGTAAACGAATTTTCATGGTGAGGATAAACCGGCGGGGGTGGCCGAAGAGCTGAAATCTGCGCGACTCTCCGTTACCAACGTGACGACGGTGTCAACGACGGTGCCATTCTGCAGCTGGAAGACGTGGGTCTCGGTTTGGAAAGGAACATCAACCTCGTAGCGGCCGCGATCGCTGGCTGCGGACGACGCTTCGACGCGATGCCGGGAAAATTTCCGGCTGAGAACCAGCACGCCGGCAATTGCGAATGCGGCCGCTACGCTGCGAAATGGATGAGCTCTGAGCCACGGCCACGCGTGCTGTGCCGTCGGCCTCGCGGTGGTTTTCGTTTGCGACGTGGAAGCGGCGAGAATCCGTCCGGCCAATTCTGTCGAAAGCGACAAGGGACTGGCGGCCCGATCGAGAGCGCCACGGATCGCCCTGCTGGCCGCCTGCTCACGCTGCACCGCGAGCCGACATTCCGGGCAGCGATCAAGGTGCTCTTGCACTGCGGCCAGTCGCCGACCCTTCAGCGTCCGGTCGAGGTATTCTGCCAGATCGTTGTTGAATTTCTTGCAGTTCATTCCCTGTGGGTCCGATACCTCGAAGCTTGCTTCGGCTTGGTTGGGAAGTGGCACGGGCCTCTGGCCCGTGGGCCCGGGCGAACACGGGCGG